>DASVVF010000001.1:0-2963 GCA_036386695.1 Catenuloplanes sp.
GATCGCCGACCTGGCCGCCGACGGCGAGCGGCAGCCCCGCCGGCCGGTGCCCCGACTGGACACCGACCTGGCCCTGACCGACCAGCTGCGGGTTGTCACCGCCGACCTGCTGGGCACCGACCCGCCCGACGAGGTGCTGGCCACGGTGAACCAGAAGATCCGCGCGGTGCACCACGGGCTGTGAGGCAGCCGGCGGTGCACCACGCGGGTAGCGGTGCGGGACGGGTCAGGACAGGCGTTCGACGACCATGGCCATGCCTTGACCGCCACCGACGCACATGGTTTCCAGCCCGACGCTCTTGTCGTGCCACTGCAGGGCGTTGAGCAGGGTGCCGGTGATCCGGGCCCCGGTCATGCCGAACGGGTGGCCGACCGCGATCGCGCCGCCCATCACGTTGAGCTTGTCGATCGGAATCTCCAACTGGCGGTACGACGGCACGACCTGCGCGGCGAACGCCTCGTTGATCTCCACCAGGTCGATGTCGTCGATGGTCATGCCGGCCCGCGCAAGCGCCTGCCGGGAGGCGTCCACCGGGCCGAGGCCCATGATCTCCGGGGAGAGCGCGGTCACCCCGGTCGAGACGATCCGGGCCAGCGGGGTGATGCCGAGCTCGCGCGCCTTGGTGTCGCTCATCACCACGACCGCCGCGGCGCCGTCGTTGAGGGGGCAGCAGTTCGCGGCGGTGACCCGCCCGTCGGGGCGGAACACCGGCTTGAGGGCGGACACCGACTCCAACGTCACCCCGGGGCGGGGACCGTCGTCGACCGAGACCACCCGCCCGTCCGGCAGGGTGACCGGGGTGATCTCCCGTTCCCAGAAGCCGTCGGCGATCGCCTTCTCGGCCAGGTTCTGGCTGCGTACGCCGAACTCGTCCATGTCCTCGCGGCTCACGTCGTACGCCTGCGCCACGTTTTCCGCGGTCTGCCCCATCGTCAGGTAGATGTCCGGCAGGTCGCCGTCCTGCCGGGGATCCCGCCACGGGCCACCATGTTCCGCGTGCCGGGCCGAACGGGCCTGGGCCTCGGCGAAGCGCGGGTTCTCCCAGCCGCCGCCGACGGCTTCGCGGGCGTCCGGCGGCAGCCAGTCGGAGCTGCCCCGGGCGTACCGGGAGACCATCTCCACCCCGGCGGAGACGAACACGTCCCCCTCGCCGGCGCGGATAGCGTGCAGCGCCATCCGGGTGGTCTGCAGGGAGGACGCGCAGTAGCGGGTCAGCGTCGCGCCGGGCAGTCCGTCCAGCCCGAGCAGGGTGGCGACCACCCGGGCCATGTTGAAGCCCTGCTCCCCGCCGGGGAGCCCGCAGCCGAGGTAGAGGTCGTCGATGGTGGTCGGGTCCAACTGGGGGACCTTGTCGAGGGCGGCCCGCACGATCGTGGCGGTGAGGTCGTCCGCGCGCAGGTCGCGCAGCGACCCCTTGACGGCGCGGCCGATGGGGGAACGTGCGGTGGCGACGATGACAGCTTCCGGCATGAACCAACGTTAACCCGCGGGTAACTTGGGTCGGTAGCCCCTCGGGTGGCCGACCTTGTCACTCCTGGATCGACGGTTTACCCGACTCCGCGGCGGCCCGGGCCACCGCCGGACGCAGGGCGTACGCCCACACCCGGTAACCGTCGGCGGACGGGTGGAAGCCGTCGTAGCACAGCGTCCCGGCGTCGGCCCGGAACACCGCTCCGGTCTCCTGGGCCAGGTCGACCACGGCACCGCCGGCCTCCCGGACCGCGGCTGCCTGGGCCCGCGCCACCCGGCGCCCCAACCAGCCGGTGATCTGCCGCAGTGGCGGGGCGATCGCCCGTACCGCCCCAAGGTCCGGGCAGGTGCCGACGACGACCGACACGCCGGCGTCGCGCAACCGCCGGACCGCGGAGCCCAGATGGGCTGCCGCCTCGGCGGGCCCGCGCAGCGCGGTGGCGTCGTTGGCGCCGACCAGGATCAACGCCACGTCCGGCCGGTCACCGAGCAGCGCCCGGGCCACCTGGGTCGCCAGGTCGGTCGAGCGGGACCCGGCCACCCCGACGCTGGACAGCTGTACGTGCCGTTCACCGGTGCCCGGGGTGCCCTCGGCAAGCAGTTGGGCGAGCTGACCGCCGACCGTGTCGGCCAGCCACTCCACGCCCACCCCGATCGCCCCGGCGTCACCGAGCAGCACCAGGCGCAGCGGCGGGGCGGACGACGGGCCCATCGTGGTACGCAGGGCCAGGCCCATCATCGGTTTGGCGTACCGCCGGCTGCGTGCCGCGAGCACCTCGCCGGCCAGCAGCGCCGCACCGCCCACCGTTCCGGCGATCAGCGTGGATGCCGCGGCCCGCCCGATCCGTCCCGCCACGCCTGTCATACCGCCTCCTCGCTGTGCCCCGGGTTGGATGGCCCCGGCTGCCCTGGTAAGTGCCCTGAACCCCGCCGGGTCATGTCAGTTCTCCGGCGGTAGGTGTGCTGGCGCCGTCGTGGGGAAGGTCTTCCAAGGGTACGGCCGTGATGACCGGTGTCCCTGGCTCCTCGGCGCGGGGCTGGCCGAACCAGGGCCGGTGGCGCAACTGCGCCCAGCGGCCGGCCGGCCCCCGGTCGCGGCCGTCCACCCGGGTGGCGCTGACCTCCGTGCCGGCGGTGCGGGCGGCCTCGTGCGCCGCCTGCGCGAGGCTGCGCACCCCCTCGTCCTCGCGCAGGATCGGCCGGCGGTCCTCCGCGCCCAGGGCGGCGAGCACGGTGGGCAGCATCGCCGCCACGGCCAGCGCGTAGCCGTCCGCTGACGGGTGGAAGTAGTCGGCGCTGAACATCCGGGCCGGGTCGGCGGCGAAGCGGGCGGCGAGCAGGTCCCCGAGCGAGACCGTCCAACCGCCGGCCTCGACCACCGCGACGGTCTGGGCGGCGGCCAGCTTGCGGCTCCACTGCCGGGCCAGCCAGCGTAGCGGCGGCTTGACCGGCTGCACCGCGCCCAGGTCGGGGCAGGTGCCGACGACGACCT
>DASVVF010000002.1:0-1883 GCA_036386695.1 Catenuloplanes sp.
CTGGCCCTGGCCCTGGCCCTGGCCCTGGCCCTGGCCCTGGCCCTGGCCCTGGCCCTGGCCCTGGCCCTGGCCCTGGCCCTGGCCCTGGCCGTGGCCGTGGCCCTGGCCGCCGACCGGGGACGGCTGCGTCCGGCCCAGGTGGCCGGTCCGGGTGTGGCCACCGCCCTGGGGCCGGCCGCCACCTGAGCGTGCCGCACCTCTGGCGGGGCCCGTACGCTTGCGGTATGCGCGTCGCTGTCTGTCAGCTCAACGCCCGCGATGACCGCGCGGCCAACCTGACGGTGGCCCGTGAGCTCCTCGACCGCGCGGCGGCTGCCGGGGCCGACCTCGCCGTCCTCCCTGAGTACGTCGACCACCTCGGACCCGCCGACTCCGCCCCGGAGCCGGAGCCGGTCGACGGCGAGTTCGCCAGCTTCTTCGCCGACGCGGCGAGAGACCTGCGGATGTGGGTGCTGGCCGGTTCCTTCCACGAGGTCGGCCCGGACGCCGACCGGACGTACAACACGTCCCTGGTGTTCGACCGGGACGGCCGCCTGGCCGCGACCTACCGCAAGATCCATCTGTACGACGTCGAGATCGCCGGGCGGGTCTCGTACCGGGAGTCGGCCACTGTCGCCCCGGGCGGCGACCCGGTCGTGGTCGACGTCGAAGGCACCCGGGTGGGCCTTTCGATCTGCTACGACCTGCGCTTTCCGGAGCTGTACCGGCAGCTGGCGGTCGCCGGGGGAGCAACTGTGCTGGTGGTGCCGGCGGCGTTCATGCTGCACACCGGGCGCGACCACTGGGAGGTGCTGCTGCGGGCCCGGGCCATCGAGAACCAGTGTTTCGTGGTCGCCGCCGGCCAGTTCGGTGACCATGATCCCGGGCGGACCTGTTTCGGGCGCAGCATGGTGATCGACCCGTGGGGCACGGTGCTGGCGCAGGCCCCCGACACCGTCGGGATGGTGGTGGTGGACCTCGACCTCGCCCGGCTCGCCACCATCCGCGAGCAGCTACCCAGCCTCGCCAACCGCCGACTGATCGTCTGACGGCGCACCGTGGTGGCCGCGGTGCGGCCCTGGGCGCGGACCGCGCCGCCGTCGCGGACGGGACCGACTCACGACCCCTGCAGCAGGACGCCCACCACCGCCAGGCAGATGACAGCGCCGCCGGTCACGATGAGTGCGGTGGTCATCCGGGACCGACCACGCCGGGCCAGGGGCCGTACCGACAGCACCACAGCCAGCAGCACGCATCCGCCGATCACGAGTTGCCAGAATGGCAGCAGAAGGTCGAGGAAGGCGTCCGCGGACAGGACGGTGAGGTGGTCAGCCATGAGAGCCACTCTGACACGGACGGCCCCGCACCACGTGCTTCCGATGGTGACTGTCTTCGATTTGCGTTCCGTCGTCCCTCGGCGTAACTTTCACTCCGGCCCCAGGAAGCGGACGCTCTGCACGATGTCACCACGAGCGGCCAGCGACCGGGGGGCGCCGGACGGCTCAGGGGAACCTGGACCGGAGGGCATCGGGAGTAACTGATCGGCCGGCTCGCCGGATTTGCGATCGAGACGACCCGGTGGGTAAGCTAGTGAAGCCGGCAGGAGCCGGGCGGATGGATCGCCAAGCGATCATCGGCCGGTCTGCACGGCCACCCGAGAAGACGCCACCTGAAAAGGTCGGCGTTCGCGCGGGAAACAACGGGCGATGTTGGTAAGGTCTGAGAAAGACTTGCGCCGGCGAAGTTGACCGTGTAAGCTGGAGAAGTTGCCCCGGGGGCGGTTCCCACTTGGTGGTGGGGGTTGTTTCGGGTGTGTGGTTGTTCTTTGAGAACTCAACAGGGTGCTTGATAAGCCAGTGCCAATTAGTTTTATTCCCGGGCTGATCCTGCTTTGGTGGGGTTGG
>DASVVF010000003.1:0-2313 GCA_036386695.1 Catenuloplanes sp.
CCCCGGGAGCGACCGTGGTGGCCAGCCGCAGCTGGGTGGGGCTGGTGGTGATCCGCCGCGCCGCCGCCGTCGACGTCGGTCTGGGGGCGGCCGCGGACGCCGACGCGGCCGCCGCCGCGGCCTCCGTACCGGCCGCTTCGGCCTTCTCGTCGGCCGCCTCGGCCTTCTTGCCCGCGTCGCTGGCCTGCTGCGCCGCCTGCGCCAACGGTGCCTTGACGGCGTCCTCGGCCGCCGCGCTGACCGCGGGCTTGAGCAGCAGGAACCAGCCGGCCAGCAGCAACAGCGCCAGGGCGGCCAGCACGCCGGCAAGTCGACCGGCGGCCCGGGCCACGATCGGGCTCTGCACGGTGGCGGCGTTGAGCACGATGGGCGGGTCGTTGTCGGCGTTGACCACCACCTCGAACGGGTGGGTCACCGGCTGCCCCCGCCACAGGGCCCGCTGGTTGCGCACCGCCAGGTCGACGAAGGCGGCCTGCCCGGGTAGCACGGTCAGCGCCCGGGGCCGCTCCCGGAAGGCGAGCCGCCCGTCCGGGTCGGTCGCGGTGACCGCGACGGCCGCCGCGACGTTGCCCCGGTTGTCGATCGCGACCTCGTGCCGGGCCCGGTAGGCGCCCTTCGAGGTCCGCGGGATGATCTCCGCCGTCACGTCGTGGAAGGGATCGACGTGCACGGTGCCCTCCGGAGCCACCGCGTTGGCCGGCTGTTCCGATGGGACGACCCGCACGGCGAACGGCCGCTCCCCGGCCGGCACCAGCGGCGAGCGCGGGGGCCGGAAGACCACCAGCACCACCGCCTCGGCGCCCGGGTACAAGGTGGTGGTGGGCGGTTCCACGCTGGCCCATGCCGCGGCGTCGCCGACCACCTCCAGTTGGTACGCCTCAACGAGGTCGCCGGTGTTGCGTACGGTCAACTGGCAGGTCGTCTCCGCGCCGGGGGCGGCCTGCAGCACGGTGGAGTCCAACGTGGCATGCGTGGTCATGGGCGCGACCGTACGTCTGCGCCCGGGTGCTGTGAGCCGCCGGTCGGGTTACCCCTTAGGGCATAAATCGCGGCCCGTTGAGTCCACGTTGACTGGGCGATTGGTACGCCCCGCCATGCTGTGCCGGTCGGTTGAAGACACGCGACGGGAAGTGGTGGTCATGGCAGCGCCAAGAGTTCCGGTCTACCTGCACGCGAGTGACCCGATCTCCTATGTGGGCGTGGCCGGGCAACTTCGGCCGCGCCCGGAGATCCGGGTGTTGGATGCCCAGGAGATGCACGAGGCCGCGGTCGGGGTGGTCGTCACCGACACCATCGGCGACGACGTCCTGCGTACCCTGCGCGAGTTGCGCTGCGCCGGCGTACCGCAGCTCGTGGTCGTGGCCGCCCGGATCGACGACGGGGACCTCGCCGCGGTCGTCGAGGTCGGGGTCGCCGGTCTGGTACGGCGGGCCGAGGCCACCCCGGACCGCCTGGTCACGGTGATCATGAGTGCGGCGGACGGGGACGGCTGCGTGCCGCCGGACCTGCTGGGGCGCCTGCTCAGCCAGGTCGGTCGCCTGCAACGGCAGGTGCTCGGACCGCGCGGGTGGACGTTCTCCGGGCTCACCGAGCGGGAGATCGACGTGCTGAGACTTGTCGCCGACGGCTTCGACACCGCCGAGATCGCCGTCAAGCTGTCCTATTCGCAGCGCACCGTCAAGAACGTCCTGCATGACGTCACCAGCCGGCTGCACCTGCGCAACCGTTCCCATGCCGTGGCGTACGCGCTGCGGCAGGGCCTGATCTGAGCCGCGACCGTCGAGGCCGCCGGAGGTTGGCATGATCCATGAGGTGGACGACGCGTTGCGTCGCGTCCTGCGGGCCGGGGCGCTCACCGGCAACGAGGTGGAGATCGCCCTGGACGCCCCGACGAAGGACTGGGCCAGCCGGCGCAACGCCCCGACCGTCAACATGTACCTCTACGACATCCGTGAGGACCTGCGCCGGCGCCAGCGCGGCATGCTCAACGAGTACGGCCATGACGGGCGGGTGACCTCCCGGCACCTGCCGCCGCGCTACATGAAGATGTCGTACCTGATCACGGCCTGGACGTCCCGGCCGGAGGACGAGCACCGGCTGCTCTCCGGCCTGCTGGTCACCCTGCTCGGCTACGACGCCCTGCCGCCGGAGCTGCTGACCGGGTCGCTGGCCATGTTGGGACTGCCGGTGCCGATGACCGTCGCGCTGCCGCCGCCGGAGGACCGGGCGTTCGCCGACGTGTGGACGGCGTTGGGCGGAGAACTCAAGCCGTCCCTGGACATCGTGGTCAGCGTGCCGATCGACGCCGGCCGT
>DASVVF010000004.1:0-4451 GCA_036386695.1 Catenuloplanes sp.
GGTGGGGGCCACGGCCCGGTGTGCCGGTGCCGACGTCCGCGCCCGGGCAAATAGCGCGACGCATTCCGTAGCTGAATGCGAACCGGCGAGCATACCGGTCCCACCATTGTCGCGCAGGGCGCGGCGCATGCTGCGAGACATTCCGACCTGTCGCCGTGTCCTAAAGGTGCAATGGCAATAAGTGGACGTCGCCCGGCTGTCGGGGCAGCTGTTACGGTCCCCGTACCGAGCCGATTTTCCTATCCGCGGATCGAGGACAACGGCCGCCATTGTTCGCTATGGCGAAACGACCTGCCGCAACGGCAGTACAGGAAGGACAGCTCCTATGACCGATGGGGATGAGTTGACAGCCGGCGCGGGGCCGGCGGCCGGCGGCGCGCTGCGGCGGGTCGCCACGGTGGCCAGCGCGGCCACCGTGCTGGCGGCATTCTTCTTCGCCGGCACCACCGATGGTCCGCCGGCACGGGCCGCGGCGGCGGCCCTGCAGCTCGTACCGCCGGTGGCCGGCCGGCAGGCGGTCGAGCCGTGCACCGGCACCAGGGTCGTCACGGTGACGCCGACGACGAACATCCAGACAGAGGTGAACCGGGCGGAGAACGCCCGCGCCACCTTCTGCTTCGAACCCGGGGTGTACCGGCACGTCACGATCTCCCCGAAAGCCGGCCAGCGGTTCATCGGCAAACCGGGACAGCCCGGCGTGGTCCTGACCGGCGCCAGTGAACTGACCGGCTGGAAGTACACCGACGAGAAGAACGGGCCCTGGTGGGTCGAGGGGCAGCGGCAGAACCCGACCGGCAACGTGGGCTGGGACGGCGCGTGCCAGATCGACCGTCCGATGTGCCGCCAGCCCGAGGAACTGTTCGTCAACAACGTCGTGCAACGGCCGGTCAGCTCCCTGGCCCGGCTGGAACCCGGCACGTGGTTCTTCGACCACGCGGCGGCCCGGATCTACGTCGGCAGCAGCCCGCTGCCGAAGGACCCGCAGAGCCAGCCGCCGACGATCGAGACCAGCATCACCCGGGAGGCCTTCACCACCGACCGGAACAACCCGCAGGCCAACGTGGAGATCGCCAACATGCTGGTGGAGAAGTACGCCAGCATCGGGCACCTGCCGACCATCGGCGGGCAGTATCCCAGCCCCGGCTGGGTCGTGCGCAACATGGAAGTCCGGCTCAACCACGGTGGCGGCATCAACCTCAACGGTGGCCGGGCCTACCGCAACTATGTCCACCACAACGGCCACCAGGGCATCACCGGCACCGGAACCGGCACCGACGTGGACAGCAACGAGATCGCCTACAACAACACCGCCGGCTACGCGTTCGACAACGAGGGCGGTGCGGGCAAGTTCTCGAACACCGTGGGCCTGAAGTACCGGAACAACTACGTGCACGACAACCACGGGATGGGCGCCTGGACCGACATCAACAACCGCGACACCCTGTACGAGAACAATATCGTCGACGACAACGACGGCGCCGGCATCATGCACGAGATCAGCTTCTCCGCGACCATCCGGAACAACCTGCTGCGCGGCAACGGGCGCAGGTGGAGTCAGGGTGGCATCTTCATCTCCACGTCCAGTGACGTGACGGTCACCGGCAACACGGTCGTGGTGGGCCCGACCAGTGGTCTGGCCAACAGCATCGAACCGGTCGGACGGATGGGCATCCTGATCCTGCACGAGCGGCGGACCGGTACGCCGTACTGCCCCGGCGGCGTGTGCGTCTCCCGGAACAACACGGTGGAGAACAACACCGTCGAGTACACCGCGCGGCTGCGGTATCTGGGCGGCGGACAGGGCTTCAGCGGCTCCGGCATCATGAAGAACCCGACCGACACGACACCGTCCAACAATGTCTTCCGCGGCAACACCTACGTCATGCCGGACTGCCGGGAAGCCCGCTGGTTCTGGGTGGACGCTCAGAACACCAGTTCCCGGGACACATTCGCGCAGTGGCAGGCGCACGGCAACGACACCACCGGCACCTGCCGGTCCACGGCCACGGCCTGATTCACCCCGGCCACCGTGGCCCCCGCCGTCACGGCGGGGGCCACGGTCGGCTCAGCCGCCGGTCAGTCCCACGCCGCGCCGAGGGCCCGCAGCTGCTCGGCGTACTCGATGCGCCGCGCCCAGGACGCCGGCCAGCGGCCCATCCCGTAGGCGGCGCCCAGGAACGCGCCTGCCAGGCAGGCGATGGAGTCGGAATCGCCGGACGTGGCAGCGGCGCGACCCAGTGCGGAGACGGGGTCCGCGGCGTGGCGTACCGCGCACAGCAGGGCCGTCGCGATGGCCTCCTCGGCGACCCACCCGGCCCCGGTGATCCGGCACGCGTCCTGACCGTCGTCCCGCACGCTCAGGGCCACGTCGAGGCGGTCCAGTGCCTCCAGGCACTCCTGCCAGCCGCGACCGATGTAGTCCGCCGGGTTGTCGGCGCCGGCCCGCTGCCACAGTGGGCCGAGCCAGTCGTGTCGATAGACACCCCGCTGGTCGTGGCAGCGCTCGCGCAGCAGCACGGGCAGCTCCGCGAGCTGCGCACCGTCGCGCAGCACCCGCACCGCGTACGCGGTGAGCTCGCTGGCGGCGAGCGCGGTCGGATGGCCGTGTGTCATGGCGGCCTGCAGTTGGGCCACCCCGGCGAGGGTGTCCAGGTCGTAGTCGGGCACCAGGCCGGCCGGAGCCACCCGCATGTTCGCCCCGCAGCCCTTCGACCCGATCACCGTTGCCCGCTGCCAGGCGATCCCCGCGGCGAGTTCCCCGCACGCACGCAGGCAGGTCATCCCCGGGGCGCGGTTGTTGTCGGGGCTAGCCGCCCAGGCCAGGAACCGCGCCCGCAGCAGTGGCTCCACGACGGCGGGCGACGCGGTGGGAGCGTCCCGCAGCGCCCACCCGACCGCGAGGGTCAGCTGGGTGTCGTCGGTGACCAGCGCGGGCTCGCCGGCCAGTTCCCGCGGCCCGGCCGGCCCGTACGTGGCCCGGATCTCCGCGACGGTCAGGAACTCCGTCGGTTTGCCCAACGCGTCGCCGTACGCCAATCCGTAGAGGCACCCCGACGCCGTTCCCACCGTAATCCTCCGCCCGCCCGCGCCCGCACGGGTCATGCCGTCAGCATGTGTTGACGCTCGCCTGCCGTCAGCATATGCTGACGGCATGTCTGCGATGGCCGATCTGGACCGCGCCGTACACGGTACCGACCCCGACGCGGGCCTGCGGGCCGTGGCCCGCCTGCGCCGGCTCGTGGAGCACCTGGAGGCCGAGCAGGTGGCGGCCGCGCGTCGAGCCGGCTGGTCGTGGCAGGAGATCGCCACCCGACTCGGTGTCACCAAGCAGACCGTGCACCGCAAATTCCGCCGCGACGAGGAGGACTGATGTTCCGAGGCGATCACCCCGACCTGGGTCGAGTGTGGGGCGGCGCCCCGGCGTTGGCGCGCGCGCTCGGACATCCGCGCGTCGGCAGCGAACACCTGCTCCTCGCCCTCACCACGGCCGGCGGCGACGTGAGCACAGTGCTGGCCGACCACGGCGCGACAGCGACGGCGATCCGGGACGCGGTCCGCCGGGCCGCGCCGCTGGGCGCCGGGGCGGCCGCCGACCGGGACCTGCTGGCCACGCTCGGGATCGACGTCGACCGCCTGCTGTCGGCGTCCGGGACAGCGGCGCTGGACCGGGCACCGGCCGGGGAACCGCTGCTGCCGCTCGGCGCCGTCACGGCGCGACGGCGGTGCGCCCGGATGGATCCGCCCCTGGGGCTGGACGCACAGGCCGCGTACGAGGCGTCCCTGCGACTGGCTCTCGCCCGCCGCGAATGCGAGCACCGACCGGAACACCTGGCGCTGACTCTTGTCGCGCTGGACCCCGGTGCGGCATGGGCGCTGCGCGCCGCCGGCGCCGACCCACGAACCGTTCTCACCCACCTCGCCGCGACGTTCCCGCCGCCGGCGCGCAATCCCCTGCTGCGCGGCGAACGCCGGTTGGGCCGACAACGCCGCCAGCACGACCTGGTCCGCCGCTACCAACACACGACGGGACGCACCGCCACGGCGGGCCCCGCGATCGCCGCACTGATCGCCGGCTGACCGGCCGGCGGCCCCGGGCCCCGACCCGGACCACCCGAACCACGACCGTTGCCGGACGACGTCGCGGCGGGTGGGGGCCGAACGCAGGCGGGGAACTGGGGCCGTCAGCCGGGATTAGCCGGACGGCGGCCGGGTACCCAGCCACCCACCGCGGCGGACCGCCGCTTCTGCCGGAAGCGGCGGCGCCCGTGGTGAGCAACCGCAGGGCGCTGGGCCGGCGAACGCCCGCCCCCACCCGACACGACCGTCGGGGTGGACTCGGCGATCCATCCGCCCCGCACGCGCAGGGGGAGGAACCCATGAAGGCGATGGTGTACCGCGGGCCGTACAAGATCCGGGTCGAGGAGAAGGACGAGCCCCGCATCGAACATCCC
>DASVVF010000005.1:0-3109 GCA_036386695.1 Catenuloplanes sp.
GTGGTCGCGGGTGAGTGTGTCCAGCTGGGCGTTCGCGCTGACGTCGGCGAACACCCGGATCGGGTTCACCTCGCTGCCGGCCCCGGCAGCGATGTTGTCGCTGTCCGCGTCCAGCGCGACGCCGGTGCGGGTCTGGGTGAGGTGTTGCCACCCGGTGCCGGTCCAGATCTGCCAGGCGACGCCGGCCGGATGCTGGTGTGTGCGGTTGAGGTGGCGGCCGAGTTGCACGCGCGCGACATGGCCGCGGGGGGCTGGCCACACCGGTCGCAGGTGCACCGCACTGCCGTCGTCGTCGAGCAGCCGGAGCATGGTGGCGCCGTTGTCGGTCGCCTGGCGGGTCTGCTCGGCGAGGTCGTACTCGGCGACCAGGGCGTCGAGGACGTGCGGCTCGGTTACCGGCTGACCGTGGTGGCGGCAGCCGTGCACGTAGGCGGCTATGCGATCCGGCCCGAGTTGGGGGTGGGTGGCGGTCAGCTCGGTCGGTCCGCGGTGGCCGTCGTTGGTGATGGTGCCCGCTGGTTGGCCGTCGACCTGCACGGTGGCGGTGAACGCGGTGCCGGTGTGCGTGGGCCGCCGGTCCAGGGAGGTCACCCGCACCCGGTCGTGGGGTACGGACATGCCGGTGTGGGTGAGGATCACGAACTGCTGCTGCTCGTCGGGGGCGGGCAGCTCCCCGACGATGCGGTCACAGTCGGCTGGGTCGACCGCCTCCCAGCACCAGTTGCGACCCATCACCACGTACCGGCCCTCTGGGTCGGGTTCGATCCACTCGATCGCCTCGGGGTCGTCGGAAAGCCCACGCTGGTCCGCGACGATGGTGTGGCCGTCGAAGGTCAGCGAGGTCAACTCGGCGTTGGTTCGCGCGTCGAGGTCGGCGTCGGCCACGCCTTGCTCCCGCAACCCTTGGCGGTGCCGGTCGCGCTGGTCCTGCTGTTCGGCGACGATCGCCTCGGCGACCTGCCGGGTGCAGCTGAACACCGCCCACCCGTTCCACGTGTCAACGAGCGTGCCGACGAATCCGACCGGGATGCGCCACTCGCCGTCGGCGTTGGTGGTCCAGGCCCAGTCGCCGGAGAACACCCCGACGCCGCCGATCCGCAGCCGGTCGGGGTGTAGGTGCGACAGGTTTCTGCCGTCGCCGGTCGGGCTGGCGACCGCCCGGCACCGGGCGGCGGCGGCGTCTTCGACGGTGGTGTCGAAGCCGTCGCGGTAGGCGTCGCCGACCTCGTCGCGTTGCCGACCGGTCAACATCGGCCAGGAGGATGCGGTGGTGTCGGCGGCTTCGGCGTAGACGTCGCCGTTGGCGATCCGGTCCGCGTCGTCGGCGGAGTGCACGGTGGGCAGGGTCTGCAGGACGGCGGGGTCACCGTCGTCGATGCCGGCGAGGATCCGCCTGGCGGTGGCGGCGACGTCGCCGCTGGCCCGTCCACCGACGGTGTGCTGCGCCCACCATTCGATGGCGTTACGCCCGGCCACCGCACCGCGCTCGCGGACGGTGGTGAGCAGCTGCTGCCACGCCGGGCCGTCAGCGCCGGTCGGGTCATTGTCGGGCCGGGTGGGCTCGGGGTCGGCGATCCGGCGGATGTGGTCGCCGGCGTCAAGGACCATGGACAGGCGGGAGCCGCTGTCCCAGTCGACCTCCACGGTGTGCAGGTGGTGGTCGTGCCGGCTGACCGTGCCCTGGTCGCCGGGGCGTAGGCGGGTGTGCGGGTCGTTGGTGTGCACGAGCGCGACGCGCTCGCCGGGCTGGAATATCACGGCGTCTCCAATCGCGTGAAGGTGGGTGCTGGTGCAGGGTGAAGGGGGTGCCAGCTAGCTCGCCGGGAGCTGGTTGGCCGGTGATCCGCGGTAGCGGGCGTCGCCGCGCGGGGCGCGGTCACGAGTGGAACGACCACGTCCCGGGCTGGGGGCCGTCGCAGAGGTAGGACGGTGTGTGCTCGTGGTCGACTACTGTCGCGTCCCGGTACGGCGGCGACGCGTCGCCGTCGTCACTGATCAGCGCCTCACAGCCGGTGCCGGTGCAGCGGCGTCGCGTGCCGTGGAACACCACGGCGAACACGAACCGGCTACTGGTGGTGACGAACAACGACAGCCGCCCGTCGCGGCTGATCTGGCTGCGCTCGCCGAAGCCGAGACTGAACAGTCGGGCGAGCTGGGCGTGCCAGCTGGTGAGGGCCTGCAGATGATGGAGCGAGCCGTGGCCGTAGGCGTCGGCGAGGGCGGCGATGTGTCGCTCACATGCGGCGATGACGTCGACGGCGTCCCTGTTGACTCGCAGGTGATGCACCATCGGCCGGCGGTCGACGGTGGCGAGGGTCGGGGTGTACGCGGCGGGATCGTCGTAGGAGGCGGGCATGGTGGCGACGAGTTCCAGGGCGAGTTGCGCGGCGGTGCCCCATTGCGCGGCGTGGTCGGTGATCGCTTTGGCGATCATGTTCCATTGCGGGCTGGGGATGGCGTAGTCGCCGGGGTTGAGCCGGTGCTCGGGGGTGAAGTCGCCGAACGCGGTGCCGGTGCCGGCCAGCAGCGCGGTGAACAGGGAGCGGACCGCGTCGGCGAGGAGGTCGGCGGTGCTGGTCGCGGCGTTGACGGCGGTGAGTATGGTGCCGACCTCGTTGGGGGTCAGGGCTCGGGCGACGCGGTGGGTGGGTGCGGTCGAGGCCATGCTGGTCTCCTCACGGTTGGGCGGTGTGGTGGGTTGAGCCCGAGGCGGTGCGCCGCGTCGGGCTGAGTAGGGCTTCGGACTACGGATCCGGCTTTGGTGCGGGGCCACACCACCGGCACCGGCCCGGCACGGCGTCGCCGGGGCAGGTGGTGCAGCGGCGGGCGTCAGGCGTGCCGGGTGTCGCTGGTGGCGTCGATCCCGTCGGCTGGGTGGGTGATTCGCCAGGTCCAGCGCAGGTGATAGCAGCCGTCGGCATCGGGCGCGAGGGTGCTGATCTCCTCGTCCGGGGTGCCCTCGAAGTCGATGAGGTCGATGAGATCGTCGCGCTTGCGGATCGTGGTGGGGCGGACGCCGACCTGCTCGGCGCGGTTGCGGCAGTCGTCGATGACGGCGTGGACCGTCGCCGCGGTCAGCTTCGCCGACCCGACGGTGTCGGGCCTGCTC
>DASVVF010000006.1:0-4061 GCA_036386695.1 Catenuloplanes sp.
AGTTGGCCCAGCGGCTCTTCGAACCGCTGGGCTGGCAGGTGCGGGCGGTGCCGGTGCCGCTGGACCCGACCGCGACGCAGCCCGGGCACCCGCTGGCCGGCGACAGCCGGTACGTGGACCTCACGCTGACCGGCACCCAACGGGTGACCGACGCGCTCAACCATCTGTATGTGCTGCTGCCCGTGCTGGACGACGCGAAGCACTACTGGGTGGCCCCCGACGAGATCGACAAGCTGCTGCGCGCGGGCGGCGGCTGGCTGGCGCGGCACCCGGAGCGCGGCCTGATCACCCGCCGCTACCTGGCCCACAGTCGGGCGTTGGCCGGCGCCGCCCTGAGCCGGCTGGCCGAGCTGGACGACGCGGCTCCCGCCGACAGCGTCGACGCCGTCGCCGGCACCCCGGACGAGGACGCCGAGCTGCCCGGCGGGCCGACCCGGCGACCGCTGGCGGCGCAGCGGCGCTCGGCTGTGCTGGCCGCCCTGGCCGAGACGGACGCCGCCCGGGTGCTGGACCTGGGCTGCGGTGGCGGCGCGCTGCTGGCCGACCTGATCCGCGACCGCCGCTACACCGGGATCGTCGGCACCGACGTGTCTGCGCGGGCCCTTGAGCTGGCCGAACGGCGACTGCGGCTCGACCGGTTGCCGACCCGGCAGCGGGAGCGCATCAAGCTGTGGCAGTCGGCGCTCACCTACCGTGACGACCGGCTGCGGGGCTTCGACGCGGCGGTGCTGATGGAGGTCGTCGAGCACGTCGACCCGCCGCGCCTACCGGCGTTGGAGGCGGCGGTCTTCGGCCACGCCCGACCCCGCACGGTGATCGTGACGACCCCGAATGTCGAGTACAACGTCCGCTACGAAGGGCTGGCCACCGGCGAGGGTCCGACCCGGTTCCGGCACAGCGACCACCGTTTCGAGTGGACCCGGGCCGAGTTCGCCGGGTGGGCCGACCGGGTGGCGGGCACGCACGGCTACACGGTGACCCACCGCGGCGTGGGCGAGGCCGACCCCGAGCTCGGGTGCCCGACCCAACTGGCCCTGTTCACCCACCTGGAGGGTCTGTGACCACGTCCGTACCCCCGCCGGAGGACCCGCCGACGACGCTGCACATCCCGGAACTGGCCCTGGTGGCCCTGGTCGGCATCTCCGGCTCCGGCAAGTCGACCTTCGCCCGACGGCACTTCACCCCGAGCCAGGTGTTGTCCTCCGACGCATTCCGGGCGATGGTCGCCGACGACGAGAACGACCAGTCCGCCTCCGCCGACGCCTTCGACGCCATGCACTACGTGGCGGGTAAGCGGCTGAAGGCGGGTCGGCTGACCGTGGTGGACGCCACCAACCTGCAGCCGCACGCCCGGGCGGGCCTGGTCCGGGTCGCGCGCGAGCATGACGTGCTGCCGGTGGCGATCGTCCTGGACCCGCCGGAGCCGCTGTGCTGGGAGCGGACCCAGGCCCGCGCCGACCGGGCCTTCGACCGGCAGGTGCTCCGCCGGATGCAGCGCGACCTGCGCCGGAGTCTGCCCCAGCTGGGGCGCGAGGGCTTCCGCAAGGTGCACGTGCTGCGCAGTCAGGATGACATCGACGCGGCTTCGGTCCGCTACGAGCGGCTGTTCAACGACCGGCGTGAGGTGACCGGTCCGTTCGACATCATCGGCGACGTGCACGGCTGCCGCGCCGAGTTGGAGACGCTGTTGACCAGGCTGGACTGGCGGCTCGACCGGGACACCGCCGGCCGGCCCGTCGGCGCGAGGCACCCGCAGGGCCGGACCGCCGTGTTCGTCGGCGACCTCGTCGACCGCGGTCCCGACTCCCCCGGCGTGCTGCGCCTGGTGATGGGCATGGTGGCGGCCGGCACCGCGATCTGCGTACCGGGCAATCACGAGCAGAAGCTGCTGCGCAAGCTGCGGGGCCGCAAGGTGACGGTCTCGCACGGCCTGGCGGAGACCCTTGAGCAGCTCGCCGCCGAGCAGCCGGCGTTCGTCGACGAGGTGGCCCGGTTCATCGACGGCCTGGTCAGCCACTACGTCCTCGACGGCGGCCGGCTGGTCGTCGCGCACGCCGGGCTGAAGCAGGAATACCAGGGCCGGGCGTCCGGTCGGGTCCGGGCCTTCGCGCTGTACGGCGAGACCACCGGGGAGACCGATGAGTACGGGTTGCCGTTGCGCTACCCGTGGGCCCGCGACTACCGCGGCGCCGCCGCCGTCGTCTACGGCCACACGCCCACCCCGGCACCGGAGTGGATCAACAACACCATCTGCGTCGACACCGGCTGCGTGTTCGGCGGGACCCTCACCGCGCTGCGCTACCCGACCCGGGAGCTGGTGTCGGTGCCGGCGGCGAAGGAGTACTACCCGCCGGTGCGCCCGCTGCTGACCGACGGCCCGCCGGACCGCTCCGCGGAAGGGCTGGAGCTGACCGACGTCACCGGCCGCCGCCACCTCGACTACGGGTACGGGCGGCTGACCGTGGCCGCCGAGAACGCCGCCGCCGCGTTGGAGGTGATGAGCCGGTTCGCGGTCGACCCCCGGCTGTTGGTGTGGCTGCCGCCGACCATGGCGCCGTGCTCGGCCTCCACCGTCGAGGGCTACCTGGAGCATCCCGAGCAGGCCCTGGCTGACCTGCGTGCCGCGGGCGTCGAGCGGGTGATGTGCCAGGAGAAGCACATGGGCTCGCGGGCGGTGGTGCTGGTCGGCCGCGACGGGGAGGCGTTCTGCGGCGCCGGGGCGGTCTGGACCCGCACCGGCCGGCCGTTCTTCGGCGACCCGGCGCTGGTCGGCGGCGTGCTGGACCGGGTCCGGCGGGCCGCCGACGCGGCCGGACTCTGGGCTGAGCTGGGCACCGACTGGTTGCTGCTCGACACGGAACTACTGCCCTGGTCGGCCAAAGCCGGCGGGCTGATCCGCGACCAGTACGCCAGCGTCGGCGCGGCCGGCCGGGCCGGCCTGCCGGCGGCGCTGGCCGTACTCCAGGCGGCGGCCGGGCGCGGCCTGGACGTGGCGGCGCTGCACGCCCGGCTGGCGGCCCGGTCCGCCGACCTGGATCGCTACACCGACGCCTACCGGCGGTACGTGCGCCCCACCGAGGGGCTGACCGGGGTCAGCCTGGCGCCGTTCGCGCTGTTGGCCAGCGCCGGCGCCAGCCACGCCGGGCGCGACCACGGTTGGCACCTGTCGCTGGCTGACCGGCTGGTGGCGGCGGACCGGGGGTTTTTCACGCCGACCCGGCGCCTGGTGGTCGATCCGGGCGACCCGACCGATGTCGCGCGGGCGACGGCCTGGTGGTTGGAGCTGACCGCCGACGGCGGTGAGGGCATGGTGGTCAAGCCGTACCCGGGGCCGGCTGCCACCGGGTCGAAGGGACGGTTGGTGCAGCCCGGCGTCAAATGCCGCGGCCGGGAGTATCTGCGGATCATCTATGGTCCCGAGTACACCGGGGCGGAGCAGCTGGCCGCCCTGCGGCACCGGTCGCTGGGCCGCAAGCGGACCCTGGCGTTGACCGAGCACGGACTGGGCTTGGCCGCCCTGGACCGACTGGCCGAGGGGGCGCCGCTCTGGCGCGTCCATGAACTGGTGTTCGCGATCCTGGCGTGTGAGTCGGAGCCGGTCGACCCGCGCTTGTGAGCCCACGCCGGGCGGGGTCCGCGGTCCGCCCGGCGCGGTGAGCGGCATGCCGGCCGGCCCCGGTACCCTTGCTCCCCGTGGACACCGCCGAGAAGACGCGCGCCCTCTCTGAGCAGCTCGCCGTCAACCCACTCAACGCCAAGGACCTGCTCCAGACGTTCGGACTGATCGGTGTCTGGGTGATCCTTTTCGCCGAGACCGGTCTGCTGGTGGGCTTCTTCTTCCCGGGCGACTCGCTGCTGTTCCTGGCGGGCGTCGCGGCGTCACCGGTGGCTGACGCGATCTTCGGCGACGGGACCCGGCTGAGCCTCGCGGGCTTGTTGATCGGCGCCCCGATCTGCGCCATCGTCGGCGCCCAGCTCGGCCACTTCCTCGGCGCGCGCTACGGCCGCCGGATGTTCGACAAGCCCGACTCCAGGCTGTTCAAGCGCGAGTACGTGCAGAA
>DASVVF010000007.1:0-4031 GCA_036386695.1 Catenuloplanes sp.
CAGGTCGGTGTCGGGCAGCGCCCAGGCGGGCGCGTCGAGGCAGTCGGCCATCCCGGCCCGCAGCTGCGTCAACTCCGCCAACACCCGACCATTATGGAACACACGTACGACAACTTCGGTTGGCCGGGAACGGTTCCAGC
Organism: Catenuloplanes sp.; assembly: GCA_036386695.1. Lineage (GTDB taxonomy): Bacteria > Actinomycetota > Actinomycetes > Mycobacteriales > Micromonosporaceae > DASVVF01. The sequence goes on from DASVVF010000007.1 coordinate 141, forward strand.
CGATGTCCGCGACACGCACCCGCGCGTCGATGCGGCTCCGGCACCGGCGCCACGGCGCCACGGCGCCACGGCGCCACGGCGCCAACGTGCAGATCATCGCCGACGCGTCGCGACAGGTCGTCTGAGTTTCACCAGCGTTGCCCGGCGTGACCCACGAACTGACCGCCGCCAAAAACCCACGACATGATCGAAGCGCTGGCCGTCCCCGGCGTGATGACGTTCGCCACAAGGGCAATCCCAGGGCGCCTGGCACGTTGCGCATCCCGGTCAAGCGACCGGCGGTGGCGCCGTCCAGCGGGTCACCGAGGTTCCTGTACTGCTTGACGCTGACATGATCACGTTTTGCCGAGGCTCAAGGCCAGAGATTTCCGGTCGACCGCGGCCGACCAGGCCCGCCGGCACCCCGGGTGCCGCTCAGCTGGCGGAGCCGATGGTGTGCGGGACGAAGTGGCAGTCGTCGCGGGTCACCAGCCCGCTGGTGCCGACGCCCTCGCGGATGCCCATGCCGGCCGGTTCGCCGTCGATCAGCCACGCCCCGAGGACCGGGTGCAGGACGCCCTCGATGCCTTCGAAGGAGGGCAGCTCGCACAGTTCCTGTACGACGTAGCGGCCGTCGGCGCCGTACCCGCTGGGGTTGTCGACGACAACCTGACCGTCGCGGACCAGGGTGACCGAGCCGCCTTCCCGCCCCCACACCGGCTTCTTGGCGTACGACGTCAGCGTGGCGGCCTTCGACGAGTCCGCGAAGTACGCCGGGAGAAGGTACCTGCCGCGCTCGGGGTCGTCACCGAAAAGCTTCCACAGCACCGGCAGCAGGCCCTTGTTGCCCCACAGCGCCGCGGTGTACGGCGGTTCGATCCAGACGGTGCCGCGCTTGCCCGGATCGGCCATGTTGCGGAAGAACGCCTTCGCGCCCTCCTCGTTCCAGAACCACTCCCACGGGTAGAGCATGAAGATCACGTCGATCGGCTCGGGCATGGCGTTGGGTTGGCGGACGAACACCACCCGGTCGCCGGTCACGTCCCAGCCGATCTGGCTCATCGCGATCAGCTCGACGTTGAAGCCGGCCTCCTCCGCGGTGGCCATCAGGTAGGCGACGTTCATCCGGTCCTCGCCGCTGGTCTCCGACGTCTCGTAGGCGAAGAAGATTTTGGGCTTCTCCGGCAGCCAGGGCCGCGCCTCGCGCAGTTTCTGCAGGTTGCGCACCCAGGCGCCCTCGTCGGCGGGCTCCGATTCGGTCGCCTCCCAGCCGACGAGTCGCTCGTGGAGCGAGTTCCACTGCCGCCACGGGTGCTCGGTCTGGTTGGTCTGGTCGAGCCAGTGCCACTGGATCACCGCCGCCTCGACCAGCGAGGTCGGGGTCTGGGCGTTGAACTCAAGCAGCCGCGGGGTGGTGCCCGCGCCGCCGTACCAGAGGTCGAAGCGGCCGTAGACGGTCGGTGAGAAGTCCGGGGTCTGCGGCGGCCACTGCCCGTCGAGGTCCTTGTCGGCGTGGGTCCAGGTCTGCGGGTCGCCGTCCAGCCAGGTACGGATGATCTGTTCGTGGGCGAACTCCGGGATGCCGATCTTCGCCAGGTAGCAGGTGTCCGGGGCGCACACCGAGGTGAAATAGCCCTCCCGCCGGGCCTCGCGCCGGTGCCGCGGGCACTGGCTGATCATCCAGTCGCCGGCCTCCAGGCACATGTCGCGCAGGGTGCGGACGGCCTGTTCCAACTCCTCGATCTCGCCGGGGGTGAAGTCGTAGAACGGCCCCTCCCGCCAGTACGAGGTCAGTGTGCCGTCGGACAGTTCGGTGTCGTTGTAGGTCAGCCCGAGGCTGTAGTTGGTCAGTTGCCAGCCGGGCCGGATCTGGCCGTGCGGAATCCGTCGCATGTTCAGCCCCCCGCCGATCCGTTGGTGCCGGACGCCGTGCCGCCCTGACCGACGATGTTGGTCTTGATGGTGCCGTTGGAGACCGTGCCACCGGCCGGGAGCCCGTACCGGGCCCGGGCCTGCTGGTCGCGGGGTGAGAACCGACCGCCGCCCGGCGGCAGCGGCGAACCGGCGGTGTAGTGCCCCAGATAGGCGGTGGAGTAGTAGAGGAAGTACCCGCCGTCGGAGGCGTCGGCGTCGCAGTTCTCCTCATCGACGACCGTGCCCTGCGCGTCCGCGCAGTAGAACACGTCGTCCCCGGCGGGCCGGACGTCCGCCGCGACCGTGGCCCGTGGGCCCGGCTCCCGGGGACCCGCCGGCGGGGCGGTGGTGGCGGCGGCGGTGACCCGGGGGCTCGACGCCCGTGGGCTGGGGATCGCTGGGGTGGGCGTCGTCGTGGTCGGCGCGGGCTCGGGCACCACCGGGCCGGCTACGTTCTCGGTATCCGGCGCAGCGGGCCCGCCGTCGTCGGAAACGGAGGCGTCGTCGCAGGCCGCGGTGCCTCCGGCGGCCAGGGTGAGGAAGGCGGCGGTCAGCGCGACCCGGCGCGAGGTGCGGCGTCCTACGGCCACCCTCAGCCGCCGCTCGACTTGCCGCTGCTCCCCTTGGCCGGCGCCCCGCCCTTGCCCACGACGTTCGTCTTCACCGTGCCGTTCGACACCTTGCCGGTGGCCGGCAGGCCGTACGCGGACCGCGAACGCTGGTCGTTGTACGGGAACCGGCTGCCACCTGGCGGGAGTTTGGTGCCGACGGCGTAGCCGGACGCGAACGCCACCGAGTGCCAGAGGAAGAAGCCGCCGCCGACACCGCCGCGGTTGCCGTCGTCGTCGCAGTAGTCCTCGTCCACCACCGTGCCGTTGGCGTCGGCGCAGTAGAAGACCTCGTCCTGGTCGTAGTCCGAGGCGTCGTCGCAGGCCGCGGTGCCACCAGCGGCCAGGGTGAGAAACGCGGTGGTCAACGCCACCCGCCGGGAGGTCATGCGTCTAACGGTCACGTCCGTCGGCCCCGCTCCAAATGTCGAAGTTTTCCTGGTCACAGCGTACGGGCCGGGGACAAGGGGTGACCACCTCGCCACGGTGCGGGGGGCCGACCACGGCGATTGGCCAATCGCCACCGTCCTTTGGCAGTATGCCGCGTTGCCGCTCGCAGCAGGCGCGACCGGCGCCGGCCCGTCGAGAAGTCGATCAGGCCGGCTGCTGGTCCGCGGAGGGGAAGCGGTTCGATGCGTACGGGGAGCAGGATGGTCGTCACCGGCCTGGCAACGGCGTCGCTGATGGTGATCGGGGCGGCGTTCACGGTCATCGGCGGGACCGCGTGGGCGGTGCCACCGGCAGAACCGCGGGCGTCGTCGTCCGCCACGGCGCGCCCGGGCGGCCCACCGCCGCCGGGGTGGACCCTGCGGCAACTGGGCACCGGGCAGCGGGTGACCTGGCGCGCTCCCCAACCGATCCCGGTCGGCGACGCCCGGATCGAGTTCTTCGCCGGCGACCGGCCGCTGGGCGTCCCGCGGCACCTGGCCGACGGCCGTGACCTCGAGCTCGATGTCGTCGGCCCGCCGATCCAGGACCCCGCCCAGCTCCAGGTGCACGCCGGCGGGCGGCGCCTGGACGGACCGCCACCGGGCCCGACCGGGCCGGGCGGGCCGGACCGCGCGCCGCGCCCGGCGGCGCCGCTGCCAACCGCTCCGGTCGACCCCGGTGAGCCCGGCGATCACCGGATCGTCAGCGGAGAGTACGAACTGCCGGACGTCACGCTGCCGGGCCTGCCCCGGCCGGTGGAACAGCAGGCGCTGGTGGTGGCGCCGGAGGGTGCCGCCCGGTCGGCGCCGCTGGTGCTGTTCCTGCACGGGCGGCACGCGGTCTGCTACCACCCCGCCCGGGGGGTGGGTAGGCAGGTCTGGCCGTGCCCGGCCTCGTACCACCCGATTCCCAGCTACCACGGCTACCAGCAGACCCAGGAACTGCTCGCCAAACAGGGATA
>DASVVF010000008.1:0-2851 GCA_036386695.1 Catenuloplanes sp.
GAGTCGGCAAGTGGCCGGTGCTGGTCGGCATCCTGATGGTGCTGCTGTCCATGCTCTTCTGGATCGCCCCCAACGTGCAGCAACCGAAATTCCGCTGGCTCACCGTGGGCGGCGCCGTCGCGTTGTTGGCCTGGGTGATCACCACCTTCGGGTTCGGGCTCTACGTCTCGAACTTCGACTCGTACGACAAGACGTACGGCAGCCTGGGCGCGGTGATCGCGTTCCTGGTCTGGCTCTACCTCTCCAACTCCGCGGTGATGCTCGGGGTGGAGATCAACGCGGAGTTGCAGCGCGGCCGGCAGCTCCAGGCCGGCGACCCGCACCCCGACCCGCCGCTGCCGCCCAAGACCCAGGCGTAGCGCCGACCGGTGAACCCGCTGGCCGGTAAATCCGGGCCAGCGGGTTTACCGGTCTTCGACCCGGGTAGCGCAAATGACATGGAACGGGGCAGTAGCAAGCACAGTCCTCGCGTCGACGAGGAGATGAGTCGGGAAGTTCGGGGCACCACCCAGGGCACGGCCGGCTCCCGGGCCGAAGAGTGGAAGATGGCCGAGCCCGCCGGCGAGGACCAGCCCGAGCCGACGTTGGTGCCGGAGGGCGACTACCGCACCGGCGCGCCGCAGGGCGTCACCAACGCGGAGATGGAGCGCTTCAGCCGCTTTGGTCGCTACATCGGGCGCTCCGCCCTGCCGGGCGACCGCGCGGCCCTGCGAGCCAGCGCCGAGACGCTGACGGCGCCGGACGACGTCCTGCAGGACATCGACCGACTTCCGGCGGGTGTCACGTTCCGGACGGTGGCGCAGGCCTGGGCCGCCCTGGGACACGAGATCTGAGACGCCACAGCACTGCAGAGACCGAAGTAGGCCACCGGGTGGGCGACCGCCGCGGTGGCACACCTGAGGAGGAAGCAACGATGGGTAGTGTGACCGAGTCCATTGACGTCGCGGTTCCGGTTCGGACCGCGTACAACCAGTGGACACAGTTCGAGGAGTTCCCCCGCTTCATGGAGGGGGTGACCGAGATCCGTCAGCTCTCCGACACCATGACGCACTGGAAGACGAAGATCGCCGGTGTGGAGCGCGAGTTCGACGCGCAGATCACCGAGCAGTTGCCGGACGAGCGGGTGGCCTGGACCGCGACCAGCGGCACGAAGCAGGCCGGCGTGGTCACGTTCCACCGGCTGGACGAGACCCACACCCGGGTGACCGCCCAGATGGACATCGAGCCGGAGGGCATCGCCGAGCAGGCCGGTGACAAACTCGGCGTGATCGACCGCAAGGTCAAGGGCGACATGAAGCGCTTCAAGGAGTTCATCGAGAGCCGTGGGGGCATCGAGACCGGTGCCTGGCGCGGCGAGGTGGACCGCCCGACGCCGTAACACCCGAGGGTACGCATCGTACGGGCCACCGGACCTTGTCCGGCGGCCCGTACGGCTGTCCGGGCGCCGTTTACCGCCCCGGTCGTCGGGTAGCCCAGAGTCATGACTGATCGCGGAGACGGTGTGTGGCGGGACGAGGAGCGGCTTCCCCTCGCCGACCTGAACGAGGCCATGGCCACGTCCTCCCTGGACGGCCAGGTCGATGACGTGACCGGCAACGACGCCGGCGCGGAGGACGAGTTCGGGCACGGCCCCCGGGCCGGGGACCGGGCGGTGACCGGCAGCGCGGACCCGGACCGGGCGATCCGACCGACCACCACGGGGCGCAACGGCCCGCACTGACCGCCGGCCCCGTCCGCCGGGCCCGCTGCGGAGATCGGCGGCCACCGCCCGGAAGCGGCCCGCCGGAGGATCGTCAGGGCGGGCCGTCTCCGGACGGCCGACGGTGCGGCTACCCGGTCGCGCCGGCAGCCGCACCGCAGGGGCAGGTCAGCGTACGTATTTGTGCTGGCTGCATCCGGAGCCGTGCTCGCAGATCCGGAAGAAGTCGATGACCTCGTTGTAGCCGAACGCCTTGTAACCCGGGTTCTTGCGGCACCCATCGGGATCGGAAACGGCGCCGGCCACGCCGTTGGTCAGGGTGTAGTCCACGTACACACCGCGGTTGTTGCAGTCTTCGTCCCATACGGTGATGGAATGGGAGTCGGCGTTGGCGACGTTCGACTTGTATTTGGCGGTCACCAGGGCGGCACTGGCGGGTCCGCCGGAAATGCCGATGGTGAATGCCGCCACCGATGCGACAATCGCCAGTCCTCGACCGGACCTGGTGTGAATTCGCATACCCATTACCCCCGTTTTATTGCGACATAAACACAATCTTCGGTCGTGCCGCGGCAATACTGCCGCAGTGGATGTCCATCGGTCAACCCCGCCATCACCGGGGGCCGTCATTCGGTTCACCGGCCGCGCCGTCAGGGCGCGGGCCGGCGTGCGTCCCGGTGTGCCGGCACCCGGTACAGCGCGAACAGCAGCACCGACAGCCCCACCAGCGCCGGCCCGAGCGCTTCGACCCGCCACCCGACGAGCAGGCCGACGGCCGCCGGGATGGCGGCTCCGCCCACCCCCGCCGCCCCGATCTGCATGCCGATCGCCCGGTCGGCGTAGGCCGCTCCGACCCGGTCGGCGGTGGTCAGCGTGAGCAGCGGAAACACCGGCGCGGCGGAGAAGCCGATCAGGACCAGCCCGGCGACCGCCACGACCCCGGACGCCGGCAGCGCCACCAGCAGCGCGCCGAGGGCCATCGCGGCGATGGTGGCGGTGAGCACCCGGGAGCTGCTGATCCGGTCGCCGAGCGCACCGAAGAGCACCCGACCGACGAACAGGCTGGCCCAGTACGCCGACACGCAGATGCCGGCGACGCCCGCGCCGATCCCGCGCTCGGCGGTGAGGAACAGGAACGCCCACAGCCCGGCG
>DASVVF010000009.1:0-2784 GCA_036386695.1 Catenuloplanes sp.
TGACGAAGACGAACAGGTTGTCGACCGACAGGCTGTATTCGGTCAACCAACCGGTGTAGAACTGGCCGGCGTAGCTCGCTCCGGCGGTGGCCCACACACCGGCGCCGAAAGCCAGCGCCACGAGAACGTAGAACGCCGCCCAGGTGCCGGACTCCCGCATCCCCGGTTCGTGCGGTCGCCGACCGACGATCAGCAGGTCCACGGCCAGCATGACGGCCACGGCGATCAGGGTGCCGATCCACAACCACAGGGAAACGTTCACGTCGCAGACCTCCCAGCAGGCGCGGGACGTCACCGGCTACCGGTCATTGTCACCCATCGGCCGGCGCGGGCCTACCACCGGTGTGGGTGATGCGACGGTTCAGCTCGGGGTCATCTCCAACCGTCCGCGGTCGTCGTTGGCCGCCAGCATCCCGGCGGTGATGGGGTCGACGTCGGGGGCCGACAGCGAGCGCAGCCGTTCGGCGATCCGCCGGGCGACGATCTGCCCGACCCAACGGGCGACGTCGTCGCGGCGGTGGAGCCGCGCCATCGTCCAGACCTCGTGCAGCGTCGCCTCGCGCACCGTGGACGCGTCCGGCTCCGGCAGCAACTGGCTGGTCGGAACGACCAGCGGGTCCGTCAGTTCCCGGCGCAGGGCGTCGAACGCCGAGCGGTCCGGGTTTTCGGCGATGCGTTCCATGAGCAGGCGCAGCTCCTCGGCCCGGGCGGTGTTCGGTTTGTCGGTAAGGCTCACAGCGTGTTTCCCTCGGCTGACGTCGCCCCCGGACCGGTGGGGCCGGCGGCATCAGCAGCGGGTTCCGGGGTTGGGTGAGGCGAGCGGGTTCCCCGCCGACTGCGGGATAAACCGGGCCCGGTCGACCGGTTCGTGCCAGATGCACCGGTCGTGGTGGGCGGCTCCGGACCGGTGCGGGGCGGGCTCAGTTGCCGGGTCCGGCCCTCCCGCGACATGCCGATCGCCGTGGTGAGCCGGGCCGGCCGGGCGTCGGTTGCCGGCGGGTTCCCGCCGGCCGACAATGGGCCGATGGACGAGCACCCGGAGTTGTCGGTCGAGCGGGACCCGCCGCGGCCTTTCACCGATGAGGAAGCGGCCTTCCTGCGGCACGTACGGTTCGGGCAGCTCCCCGACCGGGTGCCGCCCGCGGAGCGGGTCGAGTTGTCGGAGACCGACACCCGCCAGGACCGGCCGGAGCCGGCGGGGGACCCGTTCCTGTCGACCCTGCGGATGTCCCCGCCGGGCTAGTGGCCGCGGGCGAGCCCTCGCGCCCAGGCCAGCGCCGGGGCGACAAGCGGCTCGGTGGCATCGGCGAGCGGGTTGGGTAGCTCCCGAGGGGTGAACCACCGCAGGTCCGTGGACTCGTCGCTGATCTTTTCGACCGCACCGGCCGGCGCGATGGCGGCGTACCGGACGTCGTAGTGCAGTGAGTCGCCGCCCGAGCAACGCACCGGGTGCACGTCCAGGTCGATCGGTTCCCGGCTGAGCACCAGGCCGACGATGCCGGATTCCTCGGTCGCCTCGCGCAGCGCCGCGGCTGCCACGGTCGGGTCGGCGTCCTCGCAGTGCCCGCCCAGCTGCACCCAGCGGTGCAGCCGGCCGTGCAGGCAGAGCAGCACCCGGGCGGCGGCCGCGTCGACGACCAGTGCGCTGGCGGTGAGGTGGGCGCCCGGGTGTTCCCGGCGGGTGCCGCCGGGGTTGGCCCGCAGGAACGTGGTGAACCGCCGGCGCGCCGCTTCGCCGTGCGCCGTGGGCGCTGTCCATTCGTCGAGTACGCGCAGCGCGTCGTCGTACAGGTTGGTGGCCACGGCGGATTGTCTCAGCCGGGTACGGCGGTGCGGCCCCACCCCCCTTGACACCGCCACAACCGGGGCTATGCTCAACCCAATGGTTGATTAACAAGGCGGTTGAATACAGCATGGCGGCAGATCAGCTCAGCAGCGTGTTCGGTGCGCTGGCCGACCCGACCCGACGGGCCATCCTGGCCCGGCTGGCCACCGGCGAGGCCACCGTCAACGAGTTGGCGGCGCCGTTTCCGGTGAGCCTGCAGGCGATCTCCAAACACCTGAAGGTGCTGGAGCGCGCCGGGTTGATCGCCCGCGGCAAGGAAGCGCAGTGGCGGCCGTGCCGGCTCGACCCGGGTCCACTGCGCGACATCGCGCAGTGGATGGAGCAGTACCGACGCTTCTGGGACGAGCGTTACGACCAGCTGGACGACTACCTACGGGAACTGAAGGAGAACAACGATGGGCCAGCAGACTAACGGCGGACTGACCGTCACCCTGCCGTCGGACCACGAGATCGTCATGACCCGCGTCTTCGACGCACCCCGCGAGCTCGTCTTCGCGGCGCACAGCAAGTGTGAGCATTTGAAGCGGTGGTGGGGGCGCGGCAACCCGCTCGACTGCGACCTGGACTTCCGGCCCGGCGGCCGGTACCGGTTCGTCGAGCATGCCCCCGACGGCGGGCACTACGGCTTCCGGGGCGAGTACCGCGAGATCGTGCCACCGGAGCGGATCGTCTACACCTTCGAGTTCGAAGGCATGCCGGGGCACGTGTGCGTCGACACCCTGACCCTCACCGAAGAGGACGGCAAGACGACGCTGACCAGCACCACGCGCTTCGAGTCGGTCGAGGACCGCGACGGCATGCTGGCCTCCGGCATGGAGACCGGGGCGGCCGCGTCCCTCGACCACCTGGCCGAGCTGCTGCGGACGATGGTCTGAACCGGGGCTCGCCCGGCCGGACGCGAGTCGCGCTCAGGCGGTGTCGGACTGCCGGCGACTGAC
>DASVVF010000010.1:0-3385 GCA_036386695.1 Catenuloplanes sp.
AACGGGTCGACGTCGCCGCGACCGGTCCGCGCTCACCGGTCCCGCCGGGCATCCCACGGGTGCCCGGACCCGGGGAGTTCTACGCCTCACCGGCGCTGAGCGCCCTGCTGCGCACCACCCCGGCGGCCGAGCTGCGGGACCGCTTCCCCGGACGGGAGATCGGCACGATCGGCGACTCGGCGCTGCCGGCCCCCAACTCCCTGCTGATCATCGCCGGCCACACCCCGCAGGAGCTGTCCCAGTGGCCCCGCGCCACTCAGGTCACCAGCATCATGACCAGCCGGTGCGGTGGCTGCGACGTCGGCATCCGCACCGCCGGGCTCAACCTGCTGCTCTCCGCCGTGGCGGCCGCGCTGCTCTTTCCCGTCCTGGTGTTCATCGGCGGCGCGACTCGGCTGGCGGCCACCCGCCGCGAGCAACGATTCGCCGCGATGCGGCTGGTCGGCGCCACCCCCGGGCAGGTCTCCGCGATCTCCGCGGTCGAGTCGACCGTCGCCACCGTCGCCGGCGCCGCCGCCGGCTTCGCCCTGTTCCTCCTGCTGCGCCCGGCGCTGGCCACGATCCCGTTCACCGGGGCACCGTTCTTCCCCGAAGACCTGACCCTCGGGGTGTTCGACATCCTGTTCGTCGCGGTGGGGGTCCCCGTCGGAGCGGTTGTCGCGGCCCGGCTGGCGTTGCGCCGGGTGCGGATCTCCCCGCTTGGCGTCAGCCGGCGCGTCACCGGACGCCCGCCCCGCGCCTGGCGGCTGCTCCCCCTCGCCGCCGGGATCGGCGAACTGGTCTACTTCGCCGATCGGCGCCCCGACAGCACCGACGGGCAGACCGCGGCGTACCTGTCCGGCATCCTGATGATCATGGTGGGTCTGGTCGTCGCCGGGCCGTGGCTGACCATGCTCGGCTCCCGGGCGCTGGCGCGGCGCGCCAGACGGCCGGCCACCCTCATCGCGGCCCGGCGACTGGCGGACAACCCGCAGGCCGGCTTCCGTACGGTCAGCGGGCTGATGCTCGCGCTGTTCGTGACCAGCGTGGCCACCGGTGTGATCACCACGATCGTCGCCAACCGGGGTGCCCCGCGCACCGGTTCGGTGTTCAGCGGCACCCTGTCGGCCACCTACTGGCCCGAGGAGCGGGTCGCCGGCCAACCGGCGCCGACGGTCGACTCGATCCCGGCGGGCCTGCGCTCCATTCCGGGAGTGCGCACCGTGACCGCGGTCCACGCCAACCCACGGGACCGGCCCACGCCCGTCGGCGCCTGGCGGCCGGGCGTCATCGCCTGCGCCGAACTGGCCCGCACCCCGGCCCTGGGCAGCTGCCCCGCCGGCGCCCGGGTGGTCGCGGTCCACCCGGACCTGATCGGGCCCCGCGACGTCGACTCGCCCGACCGGGCGACGGTCTGGCCGGCCGCCGCCCTGGCTCCGGACGACCTCCGGGGGCTGCCGCTGCTGTCGGTGGTCGTCGACACGGACGGCTCGACGTCGGCGATCGAACGCGCCCGGACCCTGCTGCAGGGGGCGTTCCCGGCCAGCCCCCGGTTCCCGCCACCGTCGGCGAGATCGAGGGGGACTTCTCGCGCAACCTCGTCCAGTGGCAGCAGCTGGCGAACGTGGTGATCCTGGCCAGCCTGCCGATCGCCGGTTGCAGCCTGGCGGTCGCCGTGGCCGGCGGTCTGAGCGACCGCAAACGTCCGTTCGCCATGCTGCGGCTGACCGGTGTCCAGCTCGGCGTGCTGCGCCGGGTGGTCGCCCTGGAGAGTGCGGTGCCGCTGCTGGTCGTGGCCCTGCTGGCGACCGGCACGGGATTCCTGGCCGCCCACCTGTTCCTGACCTCCCAGCTGGATTATTCGCTGGAACCGCCGCCGGGTGGCTACTACCTCACCGTCGTCGCCGGCATCGGTGCCTCGCTGGCGATCATCACCTCCACCCTGCCGCTCCTGCGGCGGATCACCGGCCCGGAGACCGCCCGCAACGAGTGACCCCCCGGCGTCCCGGCCCACCGGCCCACGCCGGCGTCCCGGCCCACCGGGCCGCGATACCTGGTGGCGGCGGATCGGCCGCGGCGTTAACCTCGACCCATGCTCCGGTCCTCGACCTCGTTTATCCGCCCCCGGCCGCACCGCGGCCGTGCGGGCTGCGAGGTCTACCCGTAGTAGCCAGGCACGGCGCCGTCGGCCGGGGGTGAAACCCGCCCCCCGCACCGCCGACGTGAGGAAGCCACCGTGACCACCGCTCCGCTCAGCCCCGACGACCTGTCCGCCGCCCTGCGGCTACGCGACCTGTCCGACCCCGACCAGGGCCCGCACGCCATGCAGATCCTGCTCACCGACGTCCTGGAAAACCTGCGCCGGGCCTGGGGTTGCCCGCTCGACCTGCAACGGCGCCGGCCGCTGGTGGCCATCGAGGACAACTACGACCGACTCGGCTACGCGGCCGAGGACATCACCCGCGACGCCCGCTACAGCCGCTACGTCGCCGAGACGGTGATGCTGCGCAGCCACACCAGCGCCGGGATACCCCCCGCGTTGCGCCGGCTGGCCGGCGGCCGCGACGACGGCGCCGGCGACGTCCTGCTCGCCCTGCCGGGGCTGTGCTACCGCCGGGACAGCATCGACCGCCTGCACGTCGGCGCCCCGCACCAGCTGGACCTGTGGCGGATCACCACCGCTCGGATGACCGAAGCCGACCTGACCGGGATGGTGCGCCACGTCGTCGAGGCGGTCCTGCCGACGGCGCGGTGGCGCACGGTTCCGGCGCGGCATCCGTACACCCGAAACGGACTGCAGGTGGACGTCGAGACACCGGCCGGCTGGGTGGAGCTGGCCGAGTGCGGCCTGGCGGCACCGCACGTGCTGGCCGGTGCCGGGCTGGACCCGCGGCGCTGGAGCGGCCTGGCCCTGGGCATGGGGCTGGACCGGGCGGTCATGCTGCGTAAAGGGCTGGCCGACATCCGGCTGTTGCGCTCCACCGACCCGCGCATCGCCGGGCAACTGCTGGACCTGTCCCCGTGGCGGCCGGTGTCCACCTACCCACCGATCCGCCGGGACCTGTCCATTGTGGTCACCGGGCGACCCGACCTGGAGCTGCTGGGCGGTACCGTGCGCGGCGTGCTGGGCGACACCGCCGAGGACCTGGAGTCGCTGTCCATCTTGAGCCGCACCCCGTACGAGGACCTGCCGGCGGCCGCCCGGACCCGACTGGGTCTGCGCCCGGGACAGGCCAACGTCGTGCTGCGGCTGATCCTGCGCCCACTCAGCGGGACCCTCACCGACCAGCAGGCCAACCGGTTACGCGACGAGGTGTACGCCGCCGTGCACGAGGGCCCGCACTGGGAATGGGCCGACGCGAGCACAGCCGCCCGCCCCGGCAGGCAGGCGTCCGCATCGATGTCG
>DASVVF010000011.1:0-6702 GCA_036386695.1 Catenuloplanes sp.
ACCGTCGCGGACCTGTGCGAGCAGACCCTGGAACGGACCCGGCTGGTGGCCGCCGAGCACGACCTGGTGACGCGGATGGCGGGGCGGCTCAACGCCACCGCGACCACCGTCCCGGCCGACCTGGAGGTGGCCGTGCGCTACCAGCCGGCCGTGTCGGGGCTGAACCTCGGCGGCGACTGGTACGACCTCATCGCGCTCGACGGCGACCGGCTGGCCGTCGTCGTCGGCGACGTGGTGGGCCACCATGTCGAGGCGGCGGCCGACATGGCCCAGTTGCGGACCATCATCAACACCCTGATCCGGTTGGGGGTACCGCTGGGGGAGGTCTTCCCCCGGCTGACCGCCCTGCTCGGGCGGGGCTTCCTGGGCACCGCACTGGCCCTGCGCATCGAACCCGGCGCCGGTGAGTTGGCGCTCACCCGGGCCGGGCACCCGAACCCCGTGCTGGTCCGGGCGGGCGCGGACCCGGTGGTGTTGACCACCGCGAACGCCCTGCCGCTGGGCCTGGTGACCGAGCCGATGGCGGTGACGACGACCACGTTCGGCCCGGGGGACCTGCTGGTGGCCTACACCGACGGGTTGGTCGAGCGGCGCAACCGCCCGTACGACGAGGGGGTGGAGGCCCTGCACCGGGTGATCGGCCGGCTCGCCGCGCAGCCCGCCGAGACGATCGCCGACACGATCCTGGACGAGCTGCGGGGTTCGGACGACGATCAGGCGTTGGTGGTCATCCGCCGGCTGCGCTGAATGCCTACCCGGGCGACGTTCGGCGGTGGGTCACCGGTCGGCCAGGCCGCGCGTCGCGGCCGTCAGTTCGCGCATCGCGTAGTACAACCGGGAGCGCGCGGTCTCCAACGGGATGCCCAGCAGCCGCGCCGCGTCGGTGAGTGAGCGACCGTGGAAGTAGGTCTCCACGATGATCTCCCGGTGTTGCCCGGTGAGCATCCGCAGCGCCTGCTTCGCTGCGGTCGACGGCGTCCTCGGGTTGATCTCTTCCTCCTCGCCCAGCCGGGCCCGGCGTTCCCGGGTCCGCTCGTTGCCTTTCCTGAGCAGACGTGCCCCCTGGGGGCCGACGGCCTGGTCCGTGGTGGACCCTGGCCGGCCGGGCGGCATCGTGCCGCTCCGCGTCGTCGACCGTGGGCTGACCCGCCCGCCGGTCTGGACGGACGGCCTCGGCCGGTGTTGCCGACGGCCCCCCGGTCGTGCTGGCCGGATGGCCGCGGTCGTGCCGGCCGGGGCCGCCCGGCCGGTGCGGCCGGTTGACCCGGTCGTGCTGGCCGGATCACCTGGCCGGTGGGACCGGGATCAACCCGGCGTGTCCCGTTGGTCGGCCCGGGCCGGTCGGCCGGGACACGCTCCGGCCGGTCGGCCGGGAGCGACTCCGGCCGGTGGCCCCACCGCTGTCCGGGCCGGCCCGCCCGCACCGGGCGCGTGCACCGTCACCGGCGCGTGCACCGTCGCCGGGCTCAGGCTGGCTCCTCGGCCAGCACCGCGGCCCGCTCACCAGGGTCCCGGTGGCCGTTGCCGCGCGGCGCCGTTTCCCGCCCGTCGGGGCCCGGCTGCCCACTGGGCCCGCCGGCGCTGCTGTGCCCGACATCGCCGTTCCCGACATCCCTGTGGCCGACGTCGCCGTTTCCGACGTCGCCGTTCCCGACGTCGCCGCCGTCCTCGCCGTCCTTCGCGGCCCGACGCAACCGGACGCCGGTGATGGCGTGGTGTTTCACGGCGGCCACCTGGGCAGTCCAGTCACCGACCGTGACGGACTCGCCCGGGCCGGTCGGGATGTGTCCCAGCAGCGCGAGGACCAGCCCGGCCACGGTGGTGTACTCGCCGCCCGGTCGGTCTTCCAACTCCACCCCGATGTCGGTCAGGTCATGGATCGGGAAGGTCCCCGGCAGCAGCAGTGCGCCATCGCGTTCCCGCCGCACGCTCTGCACGTCGCGGTCGGTCTCATCGTAGATCTCACCGACGATCTCCTCGAGGATGTCCTCCAGGGTGACGATGCCGGCGATGGCGCCACGTTCGTCGACGACCAGGGCGATGTGCTGTCGCTCGGCCTTGAACTGCCGCAACGCGTCGGAAACCGGCAGCGAGTCGGGCAGCAGCAGGGGCGGGCGGGCGCATTCGTCGACCGGGCGGTCGTCGGGCACGCAGACCAGGTCGCTCAGGTGGACCACCCCCACCACGTCGTCGAGCATCCCATGCCGGGCGACCGGGGCCCGGGAGTGTCCCGAGGACGCCAGCACGATGCGGGCCGCCTCGGCCGGGGTGCCCGCGTCCAGGCTGAACACCTGCAGTCGGGGCACCAGCACCGCCCGCAGCTGCCGTTCGGCGATCTCCACGGCCCCGGCGATGATCGTGCGCTGCTCCCGGGTGAACGCCCGGTTGGTGGCCACGATGTCGCGCAACTCGTCCGGGCCGATCTCGTCGCGACTGGCCTTCGGGTCGACCCCGGCCATCCGCACCACCAGGTCACTGGTGGCGCCCAGGGCCCAGACGAACGGCCGGGACAGGGACGCCAGCAGGTCCAGCGGGCGGGCGACGGTCAGCGCCCACCGCTCGGCGCGCTGCATGGCGATGCGTTTGGGGGCGAGTTCCCCGAAGACCAGGCTGATGAAGGCCAGGACCAGGGTGACGAGCACCACCGCCACCGGTTCGGCCGCACCGCCCAGCGGCTTGAGCAGCGGAACGATCGGGCGGGCCAGCGACACCGCGGCGGCCGCCGAGGCCAGGAAGCCGGCCAGGGTGATCCCGATCTGGATGGTCGCCAGGTACCGGTTCGGGTCGGTGGCCAGGCGGGCCAGGGTGCGTCCGGCGCGTCCCGTGCGTTCCAGCCGCTGCAACTGGCTCTCCCGCAGCGACACCAGGGCCATCTCGCTGCCGGCGAACGCCGCGTTGAGAATGACCAGGACGCCGACCAGCGCGAGCTGGATCCAGTAGTCCTGCACATCAAGTCCTTCCACCGCGAAGCACCGGCCGGTCGTTGCGGCGCGGCACGAGGCGGCGGCCCCGCACCGCCCAACGGGATGTGCCTTTCCCCGCCAGCGCGCGCCGAACCATGGCCGCGGCGATCCGGTGGGGTGGCCCATAGGCTACGTGGTCGAATGCCCGCTATGCCAGTTCGCGATCACCGGCCGCCCACCGGCCGCCCACCGGCCGCCCACCGGCCGCGCACCGGCCGCGCACCGGCCGCCCGTCCGGCGGCCCGCACGGGCGGCGGGAACCGCGTCCGGCCGAACCGGCCGGACGCGGTTCTACCTCGCGAACCGCCTCAGCCGTTGCGCCACGCCCGACCGCTGCGCTCGACCAACCGGTCGGCGTCGGTAGGGCCCCACGAGGCCGCCTCGTACGTCGGGATCGGCCGGGTGTCGTTGGCCCACCGCTCGATGATCGGGTCGACGATCCGCCAGCACTGCTCCACCTCGTCGGAGCGGATGAACAGCGTCGTGTCGCCGATCAGGGCGTCGAGCAGGAGCCGTTCGTAGGCCTCCGGCGACTCCTCCCGGAACGTCGCGTCGTACGAGAAGTCCATGCTGGCCGAGCGCACCCGGAACGAGTGACCGGGCACCTTGGCCCCGAAGCGCAGCGCGATGCCCTCGTCGGGCTGGATGCGCAGGATCAACGCGTCGGGCTGCAGCTCGGTGAGCTGTTCGGCGCGGATCGGCAGGTGCGGCGGCCGCTGGAACTGCAGTGCGACCTCGGTCACCCGGGCGGGTAGCCGCTTGCCGGTCCGGACGTAGAACGGCACCCCGGCCCACCGCCAGTTGTCCACGTCCAGCCGCATCGCCGCGTACGTCTCGGTGCGCGACAGCGGGTCGACGCCGGCCTCCTCCCGGTAACCCGGCATCAGCTCGTCGCGGGTGCCGCCGCGGGTGTACTGCCCGCGGACCGCGATGTCGTCGATGGACCGGCCGGTCGGCAGCCGGATCGCCTGCAGCAGCTTGACCTTCTCGTTGCGGACCGCCTCGGCGCTGAACGACGCCGGCGGCTCCATCAGCGCCAGCGCGAGAACCTGCAACACATGGTTCTGCACGATGTCGCGCATCGCACCGGCGTGCTCGTAGAAGCTGCCCCGGGTGCCGACCCCCAGCGTTTCGGCGACCGTGATCTGGACGTGGTCGACCCAGGTGCGGTCCCAGATCGGCTGGAAGATCGCGTTGGCGAAGCGCAGGGCCAGGACGTTCTGCACGGTGTCCTTGCCCAGGTAGTGGTCGATCCGGAAGACCTGGCTCTCGTCGAACGCGGCGTGCACCGTGGCGTCCAGGTCGCGGGCGCTCTGCTCGTTGTGCCCGTACGGCTTCTCGATGACCAGCCGGGCGAACCCGCCGCCGCGGGTCCGGTTCAGCCCGGCCTGCGCCAGGCCGGTGATCACCTGGGGAAACGCCTGCGGCGGGGTGGACAGGTAGAACACCCGGTTTCCGGCGGTCCCGCGCTGCTCGTCCAGTTCGTCGAGCAGGGCGCCGAGCCGCCGGTAGGTGTCCGGGTCGTCGTAGCCGCCCGGCAGGTACCGGAAGCCGCCGGCCAACGGCGGGGTGTCGGCCAGGGTCTGATCGCCCAGGGCGCTGCGCTGGAACTCCTCGTCGGTCATCGGGGTGCGGGCCACGCCCACGACGGCGAACTGCGGCGAGAGCCGCTTGTGTCGGGCGAGGTTGCCCACCGCGGGGATGAGCTTGCGACGGGTCAGGTCTCCCGAGGCGCCGAAGATCACCACCGTCGCCGGGGGTGCGTTCCGGTCGTCGAGATACTGCGGGCCGTTGTCCATCGTCTGCCTTTCCTGCGACCGGGGTGGTCGGGCCGGTGGCCGTTCCCTGTGACCTTACGCAGAACCGGCCCGGGTGGTTCACCGCACAGCCGTCGGCCACCACGCAGCGGGACGCCTGCGCGGAAAGGCGATGAACGGTACGATTCGCCGCGGGGCCGGACTGGCCGGCGGCTGCGGTCGTGAGGAGATACGTCGATGGCGCTGCATGAACGGGCCGGCCAACCCGCGCGACCGGACGACCTCGTCGACGTGCCCCGATTGGTGACGGCGTACTACACCGAGCATCCCGATCCCGCCGAGCCGGCGCAGCAGGTGGCCTTCGGCACCTCCGGGCACCGGGGGTCGAGCCTGCGGGGGGCCTTCAACGAGGACCACATCGTGGCGATGAGCCAGGCGATCTGCGAGTACCGGGCGGGCCAGGGCATCGAGGGGCCGTTGTTCCTGGCCCGCGACACCCACGCGCTGTCCGAGCCGGCCACGGTCAGCGCCGTGGAGGTGTTCGCGGCCAACGACGTCACCGTCCTGGTGGACAGCCGCGACGGGTACACCCCCACCCCCGCGCTGTCGCACGCGATTCTCACCCACAACCGCGGCAACGACGGTGCCGCCCGCGCCGACGGGGTCGTGGTGACGCCCTCGCACAACCCGCCGGCCGACGGTGGGTTCAAATACAACCCGCCGTCCGGCGGGCCGGCGGACACCGACGCGACCCGGTGGATCCAGGAGCGGGCGAACGAGTTGATCGCGGCCGGTCTGACCGGAGTGCGACGGATTCCGTACCGGCGGGCCCGCTCGGCACCGACCACCGGCACGTACGACTTCCTCGGCGCGTACGTCGACGACCTGCCCTCGGTGCTGGACCTACCGGCGGTCCGCGACGCCGGGGTCCGGATCGGCGCGGACCCGCTCGGCGGGGCCAGCGTGGCGTACTGGGGCGAGATCGCGCAGCGCCACGGCCTGGACCTCACCGTGGTCAACCCGCTGGTGGACCCCACCTGGCGGTTCATGACCCTGGACTGGGACGGCAAGATCCGGATGGACTGCTCGTCGCCGCACGCGATGGCCTCGTTGATCGACCAGCGGTCCCGTTACCAGATCGCCACCGGCAACGACGCCGACGCCGACCGGCACGGCATCGTGACCCCCGACGCCGGCCTGATGAACCCCAACCACTACCTGGCCGTGGCGATCTCCTACCTGTTCGGCAGCCGGACCGGGTGGCCGCGGGACGCGGCGATCGGCAAGACGTTGGTGTCCTCGTCCATGATCGACCGGGTCGCCGCGGACCTCGACCGGCGGCTGGTCGAGGTTCCGGTCGGGTTCAAGTGGTTCGTCCCGGGTCTGCTGGACGGGTCGGTCGGCTTCGGCGGTGAGGAGAGCGCCGGGGCGTCGTTCCTGCGCCGCGACGGCGGCACCTGGACCACCGACAAGGACGGTCTCCTGCTGTGCCTGCTGGCCGCCGAGATCCTGGCGGTGACCGGCCGCTCGCCCAGCGAACACTACGCCGACCTGGTGGCCCGGTTCGGACAGCCGGCGTACGCCCGCATCGACGCCCCGGCCACCCGGCAGGAGAAGGCGGTGCTGGGGCGGCTGGCTCCCGAGCAGGTCACCGCCACCTCGCTGGCCGGTGACCCGATCACGGCGACGTTGACCAGCGCGCCCGGTAACGGCGCGGCCATCGGTGGGCTGAAGGTGGTCACCGGGAACGGCTGGTTCGCGGCCCGCCCCTCCGGCACCGAGGACGTCTACAAGATCTACGCCGAGTCGTTCCAGGGACCGGAGCATCTGGCCCGGATCCAGGAGGAGGCCCGCGCGGTGGTCTCGGCGACCCTGGGCGGCTGAGATCTCCCGAGTTGTCAGACCCCAGTTGACCCAGGGGTCAACAGGCGTCTGACAACTCGGGGTGAGGTGGGGCACACGGGGTCCGCAGGGGAAGATCA
>DASVVF010000012.1:0-4067 GCA_036386695.1 Catenuloplanes sp.
CCTCAAGCGGGCCCTGTCCGTGGGGGTGCGTGGCTTCCTGCCCAAGACCGTTTCCGCGGAGGTACTCGCCGACGTCGTGCGCCGGGTGCACGGCGGCGGCCGGTACGTCGACCCGCAGCTCGCCGCGGACGCCATCAGCGCCGGCGACAGCCCGCTCACCCCCCGCGAGGCCGACGTGCTGGAGCTGGCGGCCGAGGGCGCGCCGGTGGAGGAGATCGCCCGTCGGGCGGCGCTGTCACCCGGTACGGTGCGCAACTACCTCTCCTCCGCGGTCGGCAAGGTTGGCGCGGCGAACCGGCACGAGGCGGTCCGCATCGCCCGGGGCTACGGCTGGATCTGAGCCGGGCCGGGGGGTGGAGCTGAGCCGGCTCCCTGGGTGGGAGCTGAGCGGGCCCGGGATGGGTCGTCGCGGGCCGTATCATCGGGCGGTCCGCCCCACCGGCCCGGTGAGCCCAGTGTCGAGCGAGCTCGGAGGAGTCCGTGTCCGACCGTTCCTTTGTCGCGCCACGGCACCGGCTGCGCGCCGCGGCGGCCATCCTGGCCGGGTTGACCGGTCTCGCGGTCCTCGGCATCGCCGACATCCAACCGCCGTCGCCGCGGCCGGCGTCCGCACCGGCGGACGTCTTCTCGGCCGGCCGGGCGTTCCAGCACGTCGAGCGGGTGGGGCGGGAGACCCACGTGGCGGGCAGCCCGGCCGCTGACCGGGTCCGGGAGTACATCGTGGAGACCCTCACCGGCCTGGGGTTACGCCCACAGGTCCAGGACGCCACCGGGCTGAACGCCAGCAGGTTGGGCCAAGGCGGCGTCGCCCGGGTCCGCAACATCATCGCGACGCTGCCCGGGCAGCGCTCCACCGGCCGCCTGATCATCCTGTCCCACTACGACTCGGCCCAGGTCAGCCAGGGCGCCAACGACGACGGCGCCGGGGTGGCGGCCATGCTGGAGGTGGCCCGGATCATCGCCGGTGGGCCACCGCCCCGCAACGACGTCGTGTTCCTGTTCACCGACGCCGAGGAGACCGGCCTCGCCGGCGCGGAGGCGTTCGTCAACCTGCATCCGCTGGGCCGCGACTCCGCCGTCGTGCTGAACCTGGAGGCCCGGGGCAGTCGTGGGCCGGTCGTGATGTTTCAGACCTCCACCGGCAACGCCCGCCTGATCGAGGCGTTCGCCGAGGTTCCGCACCCGCTCGGCACCAGCGTCGCGGTGGAGGTCTACCGGCTGCTGGCCAACGACACGGACTTCACCCCGTTCCTGGCCGCCGGGCGGTTCACCGGTCTCAACGCCGCCTACCTTGACGGGTCGTACGCCTACCACAGTCCGCTGGACCGGCCCGCCACGATGGACCGGGCCAGCCTGCAACACCACGGCGACAACACCTTGGCGCTGACCCGCTCGCTCGGCGGCGCCGACCTGGGTCCGCTGATGCGCCCGGCCGCCGGCGACGCCAGCTACTTCCCGCTGGCCGGCTTCCTGGTCCGCTACCCGGGTGCCCTGGTCTGGCCCATCGCCGTGCTGGCGTTGGTGGCGGTGGCCGGGTTGGCGTTCCTTGCCCGGCGCCGCGGGTTGACCTCGTGGCCGCGTACCGCGACGGCGTTCGCCCTGGCGGTACTGCCGCTGGTCGGCGCCGCCGTCGCGGCCCAGGCACTGTGGGCACTGCTGGTCGCGCTGCGCCCGGGATACGCGGTGGTGCTGGACCCCGGCCGGCCGGGCTGGTTCCGGCTCGCGGTGGTGGCACTGACCGCGTCGGTCCTGCTGTGCTGGTACGGGCTGCTCCGTCGCCGGGTCGGCCCGGCGGCGCTGGCGATCGGCGCTCTCGGGGTGCTGGCCGTGCTGGGTCTGCTCTTCGCCGCTGCGATCCCGGGTGGCTCATATCTCGGCGCGGTGCCGGCCCTGGTCGGCGCCGCCGCCGGCCTCGGCGCCCTGTACGCCCGTCCGGCGCCGGTTCGGCTGGCGTTGCTCGGCGCGGGCGGCGGGGTGTCGATGCTCATTCTGGCGCCCACGGTGTCGCTGTTCTTCCCCGCGCTGGGGATGCGCACCGGTGCGGCGGCGGCTGTCTTCGCCGTGCTGACCGGCCTGAGCCTGGTGCCGGTGCTGGAGCTGCTGTGGCGCCCCGTAAACCGACCGGGACACCGACTGCTCGGCGCGACTCCGGCGGTGGCCGCCCTGGCGGCGGGGCTGCTGTTCGCCGGTACCGGGCTGACGGTGGACCGCTGGGATCCGGACCACCCGCGACCGACGCATCTGATGTACGCGCTGGACCATGACCGGGGCACCGCGCAGTGGGTGAGCCTGGACCGGTCGCGCTCCGCGTGGACCGCCCGGTACGTGCCCGACCGCGCCGCGCTCAGTGCGCAGTTCCCGATCCTGCCGGCCGGGGAGCTGGCGGTCGGGCCGGCGACCGCCGCCGACCTGCCGGCACCGGAGGTCACCGTGCTCGCCGACACCAGCGCGGCGGGGCAGCGCACGGTGCGGCTACGGTTGTTGCCCCGCCGGCAGGTGCGACTGCTGGCCTGCTATGGCGAGGTGGGCGACCGCCGTGTCGTCCGCGCGACGGTGGCCGGTCGGGAGGTCGCCCCGTACCTTGACCGGCTGAACCGCTTCGGCTTGCACTTCCACGCCGTGCCTGTCGAGGGATTCGAGGTGACGCTGGTCGTCACCGGCACCGGACCGGTGCGGCTACGGATCATCGACGGCAGCGACGGCCTGGCGGAGCTGCCGGGCTTCCAGCCCCGGCCGCCGGCCGTGGGGGTACTCGGGTCGCACACCTCCGAGCTGCTCGTCGTGGGTCGCACGGTCACCCTCTGAAGGCGGCGCAGATAGCGGGACCGGATCGCCGCCACCCCCGCCGTCCACACTCGCATCGCGCCGGGCATCCACTGTCGGCGGGGCGTTACTGTCGGCCGGGCGTTTACTGTCGGCCGGGCGAACGATATTACCGGTCCGTCCGGGACAATGGGCGGTCGGATTTCCGGCACCGGATCCGGCAGACCGGCGGCGCGGTGGAGGCGTGAACCGGTCCCGGGCGGGTAGCCAGCCCGATCCTGACCGACCAGCAGGGAGAGCCGATGGTGACGCCGGCACAGCGAGACGCGGGTCCGGGGCGACAGGCGCGCAGCCCGTTGGCCGACAGTCTGTCCACCCTGGCCGCGACCCCGGACGACGCACCCGACATCGACGCCCAGCTCGTCATGATCGCCCACCTGGCGGCCGACCTGGTCACACCGGTCAGCTACGCGTCGGTGACCGCCACGCGCGACGCCGCCTACACCACCGTGGCCACCAGCAGCCAGGTCGCCCTCGCCGTCGACCTCGCCCAGTACGCCGACGACAGCGGGCCCTGCCTCGACGCCCTGCAAACCGGGGCTCCCTTCAGCGTCCGGAGCATCGCCGCGACGATGGTCTGGCCGGGATTCCGCGCGGCAGCGCTGCATCTGGGGCTGCGGGCCTCGTTGTCGATCCCGCTGTTCGCCGGCAGCGGTGCGCCCGTCGCGGTCCTGAATCTCTACGGTCACGACCCGGTCGCGATGGCTCCGCTGCAACAGCGGGTAGGCGAGCTCTACGACCCGGACACTCCGGCCGGGCCGCGGCGTGACCCGTCGCAGCCGGGCGAGCCGGAACATGACGGGCGGGAACATGACGGGCCGGCACTGGACGTCGGCGGGGGACAACTCCTGGCCGGGCTCCGGGAGGCCCTGGCCGTCCGGGCCACCATCCAGCGGGCCATCGGCGTCATCATGGCCCGCGAGCGGCGCCCCGCCGGCGAGGCCTATGCGATCCTGCGACTGCGGGCGGCGGCGGGCCACGCGTCGCTGCCCGACACCGCGGCCCGCACCACCACGGACTAGCGCCGGCAGGACGCGCGCCTACGGGGCAGTCGCCGTAGCGACCGCCCCGCCAGGACTCGATCAGCCCGGATTACCCGGGTGCGTCAGGTCAGACGACGGTGAAGGACAGGTTGACGGTGGTGTTCTTGCAGTCGTCCTGGTTCGAGCCGCTGTTGAGCATGGCGATCGTGCCGCTCTTCTTGGCGGTCAGGCGGGTGAACGCGGTCGTGCCCGGGGCCAGGT
>DASVVF010000013.1:0-2647 GCA_036386695.1 Catenuloplanes sp.
CGGCGGCCGCCCCGTAGAGGCGGACCCGTTTCTCCACCGCCAGCGCGGCGTCCACCGACCACCCCCGCCGACGTACGCCCTCGGCCAGCAGTTCGCGGAACTCCCCCAACACCTTCTCCGCGTCGGCCGGCGTGCCGACCAGGAACAGGGTGCGCGGTGAGGAGCAGGCCGCCTGGTCGAACCAGTAGACGTCGTTGGCGAAGCCGTCGACGGCCGCGCGCCGCTCGGCCGGGTCCGCGCCGCGCCACCCGTCGGCGCCGAGCACGGCGAACGACGACCGGTCGGGGAACACCACGTCGCGGGCCGTCGGCGCCAGCGGGTGTCGGCGGATCTGGTTGACCGCGGCGTCGCCGCCCCAGATCACCCGCAGGTCGCAGCCGGCGCTCAGGGCGGCGGTGACGGCGTCGTCGCGACCGTACGTGATCATCTGTTGGGTCCGGGCGACGACCGGGTCGGCGGTGTCCGCCGCGTCGGCCAGCAGGCCCAGGATGGTGTCGGCGGCGCCGGCCGCGCGGGCCGAGACCCGCACGACGTTGCGGTTGCCGGCCAGCGCGGACAGCGCCCACGAGTACACGAACACGGTGTCCACGTTGGCCGGCGGGACATGGAAGATCAGCCCTCGGGGAACGCGGGTGACGTCGGGGTCGGCGGTCCCCAGCCGCCGCACCGTCCGGGTCAGCTCCGCGCGGCGCAGGAAGAACCCGAGCGAGGCCAGCTCGGGGTGCCGGCGCGCCACGCCCGGCGCGAGCAGCCGCCCGGCCAGGTCCGCCAGGAAGTCGACGATCCGGGGATCACCGACCGACAGCGTCGGGGCGGCGGCCAGCGCGGCCAGCAGGTCGTCCGCCGATCGGGGGGGACCGGCCGGGAACCTCGGCTGTACGGTCACCGGCCCGCCCCCGCGTACGCGTCGCTGCAGCCGCGCGCTTCGGCCCGGGGCAACCGGCCCAGCACCGAGAACCGCTTGCCCGGCCAGTCGCCGTCGTCGACGCCGTGCACCACCCCGAGGTCCTCGGTGAGCAGGACGTGTCCCGGGTACGAGGTGGGCAGCGTGCTGAGTACCTGAACCAGGCCGGGGACCCCCGGTGGCTGTTCCCGCCAGGTGTCCGGGTCGCGGACCACCACGTCGGCGAAGTCCGGGCAGTAGAGCGAACCCCCGGCCGGGCCCTCCAGGAAGATCGTGCCGATCTGCTCGACCATGCCGTAGAAGTTGTGCATCGCGATCAGACCGGTCGACTCGGCGAACCGGCGCCGGAACTCGGCCGGGTCGACCGCCCGGTCGGCCAGCTTCTTCCAGCCGCCGGAGTGCACCAGGATTCCGCTGCCGAGGTCGAGTCGCCGGATGCGGGCCAG
The DNA here is from genome assembly GCA_036386695.1 of Catenuloplanes sp. Lineage (GTDB taxonomy): Bacteria > Actinomycetota > Actinomycetes > Mycobacteriales > Micromonosporaceae > DASVVF01. Next base: position 1,351 of record DASVVF010000013.1, read on the forward strand.
CTCGTAGAGGTGCTGCCACACCAGGTAGGTGAAGCCGAAGATCAGGAACGGTCGGCCGGCGTGCCGGTCGAGGAACCCGGTCACCGCCGCCACGTCCGGCTCGCCGCGCTCGTCCAGCGCCCAGACGTGGTCCCGGCCGTAGCTCATCATGCCGAGCACACCGGCGCCCCGGGCGCTGAACGTGCGGCGGTCGGCGAGGATCGAGCGGGTGTCGACGATCAGCATCGGCAGCCGTTGCCCGCCCAGCACCGTACGCATCGTGCGGGCCAGCATCGTGGTCTGCGCCGCCGCGGCGTCCCGGTCGAGGTAGATCCGGCTCGGCTCGCCGGTGGTGCCGCTGGAGGTGAGGACCTTGAAGACCGCGTCCGGCGGGATGCTGCTGAGCTGGTGGGTCTTGAACATCCGTACCGGCAACCAGGGTAGGTCGGCCAGTTCCGGGTAGTCGGTGCCGGGGCCGTGCCCGGTCGCCGTCAGGATCCGGGCGTACGGCGGGCAGGCCGCCCGGTGCCGGCGGACCAGGTGCGTCAGCTCCGGTAGGAGCCGACGTTCCTTCTCCCGCTGGGTGAGGCTGAACACCCCCGTGGCGTCACGAGTTGTCACGATCGGATCACCTGCAGCCTTCCCGCGTCGTTGTCCCATGCGGCCAACGTCCCCCGCTGAGTCGATGTCCCGCCGAGTCGACTCCCCTGCCGGGACGACGTCCTGCTGGGTCAACGAGACGAGGATGTGAGCGGATGCGAACCGTCGGCATCGTGCAGGCCCGGATGGGATCGCAGCGGTTGCCGGGCAAGGTGCTGCAGCTGCTCGGTGGGCGTACCGTGCTGGGCTGGGTGGTCCGGGCCGCCCAGGACAGCGCCGCCCTGGACGACCTCGCGGTGGCCACCACCCGCCAGCCCGAGGACGACGCGGTGGCCGCCGAGTGCCAACAGCTGGGGGTGCGGTGTTTCCGCGGGCCGACCGACGACGTGCTGTCCCGCTTCGTCGGCGCCCTCGACTGGCTCGACTGGGCCGGCCGGCGACCGGCCGACGCGGTGGTCCGGTTCAGCGCCGACAACCCGCTGCTCGACCCGGCCCTGGTCGCGCTGGCCGTGCGCACCTTCGCGGCGGTCACCGGATTCGACTACCTGAGCACGTCACTGACCCGCACCCTGCCGCTGGGGCTGGACGTCGAGATCGTCGGTACGGCGGCGCTGCGCCGCGCCCACGCGGTGGCCACAGGATTCCACCGCACCCATGTCACGTCGTACGTTTACTGCCACCCCGACGAGTTCCGGGTGCTCGGCCTGACCCTGCCACC
>DASVVF010000014.1:0-6887 GCA_036386695.1 Catenuloplanes sp.
CGGCCGCCCGCAGCCCGAGCACCGGCAGGGGGCGGCTGGCCACCAGCAGGGCGGCGGCCCGGGTCACCGCGTCGTGGTGGGACAGCTGTTCGGCGAGGCGCCGCAGGTTGTCCGCCTCGGCGAGCACGGCCCGCTGCATCCCGTTGCCGCCCGCCGTGCTCCCGACCGGGTCGTGCGCGTCGCCGGGTTCGCCGGTCGGGTCGCCGGCGGTGGCCTCGCGCAGCCGGCGCCGCAGCGCCGGGTAGCCGTCATAGCCCAGGGCGGTGGCGAACCGGGTGACCGACGGCTGGCTCACTCCGGCCAGCGCGGCGACCTCCGAGGCCGACAGGTACGCCGCGGACCCGGCGTGCTGGACCAGGCAGTGGGCGATGCGGCGCTGGGTCGGGGTGAGCCGCGCCCCGTGGAACAGGTCGAGCACCCGCTCGGCGGTCGGGACCGCCATGACGACGCCGTCATTCACCCGCCGACTGTATGCATGGGAACATTCAGCGCGCAATGGGGTGACAGCGCCGGGTAAAGCGGTCCGTGTTGGTTGGGCTGCGTTGCGCGTCGGTGACTGGGTGCTCACGAACCGGGCTGGCTAGCCTCGTTCGCATGTCGGAGCCCGTCCTGGAAACCCAGCAGACCTATGACGCGATCACCGCGGAGTATGCCCGAGCCAATGCCCCCGCTGACCCGGAGGTGCTCAAGGACGTCGACTCATTGGCGGCGAAGCTGCCGTCGGGAAGTCTGGTCGCCGATGTCGGTTGCGGCCCTGGATACGAGCTTCGACTGCTCCGAGAGCGGGGCTTGCGGGCCGTGGGGCTGGACCTGTCGATCGGCCAGCTCCAAACCGGTCTGTCAACCGGAGTGGCGCAGGCCGACATGCGCCAGCTACCCCTACGCGCGGGGTCCGTCGATGCCGTCTGGTGTCAGGCGGCTCTGTTGCACATCCCGCACGCGACGGTTCCCTTGGTCCTCGGCGAGTTCGCCCGCGTTGTTCGCCCCGGCGGCGTTCTCGTCCTCAATGTTGCCGAAGGCGACGGGGAAGGCTGGGAGGTCGCCGTGCACTATCGATCGACCCGCCGCAGATGGTTCACCCTGCACCGAGCTCAAGCGCTGACCGACCTACTCACCACGGTCGGCTTCGAGGTCTACGACAAGCGTCACATCACGACCGGCCGAGGGTGGATGTCGCTGCACTGCCGACGGACGCAGCGAGCAGGGGCAGGGGCAGGGGCAGGGGCAGGGGCAGGGTAAGCGTGCTAGCGCTGGATCGAAACCATTGAGAATCCGCGGCGATGGGGGTGACAGCGCGTGGTAGAACGGTCCGATGCGCGTCGAGTCGCTCCACACGTACCCGGTCAAGGGCGCTCACCGCCTGGACCATCCTTCCGCCCAGGTGGAACCCTGGGGCCTGGCCGGCGACCGCCGCTGGATGCTGGTCGACGCCGACGGGACCGGGGTCACCCAGCGGGAGGTGTCGGCGCTGGCCACGCTCCAGCCGGTGCCCACCGCCCACGGGCTCACCCTCCGGGCGGCCGGCCGGGCCGACCTGACCGTGCCGGAGCCGGTCGACGGCGACCCCGTCGAGGTTCGGGTGTTCTCGAATCGAACCACCACCACGGCCCGGTGGGCCGGCGCCGCCGCCGACGCCTGGCTCAGCGCCGCCCTCGCCCGCGAGGTACGCCTGACCTGGCTCGGCGAGCCGGACGCGATGGCAGCCCACCGACCACTGCGCCGCGAGGGTGACCGGGTCAGCTTCGCCGACGCGTACCCGCTGCTGCTGGCCAACGCGGCGTCGCTGGTGGCGGTCAACGACTGGCTGGCCGAGGCCGGCGACCCCGCGGTGCCGATGACCCGGTTCCGGCCCAACGTCGTCGTCAGCGGCGCCCCGGCCTGGGCAGAGGACGATTGGATCGGTCGTCGGCTGTGCCTGGGTGGGCTGGCGTTCCGCGTGGCGCAGCCCTGCGACCGGTGCGTGGTCACCACCATCGACCAGGAGACCGGCGAGAAGGGCCGGCAGCCGCTGTTCGTCCTCGGCCGGCACCGCCGCCGCCCCGACGGCCTGCTCTTCGGCGTGCACCTGATCCCCGACGAGGTCGGGCAGGTGCGCGTCGGCGATCCGGTCGAGCTGCCGGCCCGGGTCGCCTGAGCGCAACGCGGATGGGGCTGGGCGTGCGGTCGTCATTCCCGCTCGGTGCTGCTCGCACCGACGGCCCATGGGTGGGCTCCGCCGTACCGTCGCAAGGGACCCCTTGAGAGTGGGTAGCGGGAGATCTTGGCGCCAATAGGCCCTCCTGGGGGCCTGTTCCAGCCAAGATCTCAGGCGGGCCGGGGGCCAATGGTTTGATGCGAGTTGTGCCTTACGGGTGTCGCCAGATGCTCGGCTGGGCGGTACGGTCGAGATAGCGCGTCCGGCGGGAAGGTAGCGGTATGGCGGCCGATGCCACGATTGGCGACCGGGTGGCAGAAGTGCGGACCCGGCGGGCGTTGACGCAAGAGGAGTTGGCGGAGCGGGCGGGGGTATCCGTCGCCACAATCCGCAAGCTGGAACGTAACGAGCGAACGTCGGTGCGGATGGTGACACTTCACCGGCTCGCGACCGCAATGGCCGTAACCACCTCGGATCTGCTTCGCCCCGCTCCGTCGCTGTCAGGTCCACCCAGCGAACCGGATCACGCTGCCGTCCGGGAGTTGCGGCGGGCGCTGACGCCGCCCCGGTCGGTGACTGGCGTGCTGCTCGCCGACGAGGACACTGAAGCACCCACACTGGAAGGACTTCGGCAGTCGCTGCACGTGGCGAATGGGCTGTACGTCGGCAGTGAGTACTCCGCCAGCGTCAAGGGAGTGTCGACGCTCGCGGCGGAACTCCGTATCGCAGCTCAGGTGCTCCCGGAGCCGGCGCATGGGGAACTTCTGCGGCTGACGTCGCAGTACTACGACCTCACGGCATTGCTGCTGACCCAGCTACGGCTATTCGATCTCGCTTACCTCGCGCTGGAGCGAGCGGTTGAGTCCGCCGAGCGGGCCGGCGATACCCTCTTGGTCGCGCAGTCCGTGACCACGCAGGCATTCCTCTTGCTGCGGCAGGGACGACTGGATGAGGCAGCGCAGGTAGCGCAGGTCACCGCGGAGGTGATTGAGCCGAGATTTTCCACATCGAACCCACGTGAGATCGCTATGTGGGGGCATCTGCATTTGTGGGCATCCGCCGCGTTGGCCCGGGACAGCCAGCATGAAGCGGCAGATGAGGCACTGTCACTGGCCGAAGCGGCGGCTAGTCGCGTCGCTCGCCATGAACGGGGCTTGGGCATGCCGTTCGGACCCAACCGCGTCGCCATTCAGGCTGTCGAGAACGAAGTCGTGCAAGGCCGACCCGACCGTGCGCTGGTGCTGGCGGAACGGATCCGTACCGACGATGAGGACACGGTCCGCCGGTTGTGCCGGTACCTGCTCAACGTCGCCAGTGCGCAGACCGACCTGCGACAGTACGCAGAGGCGACCGAGACGCTGGTGCGGATCCGGACGGTTGTTCCGGAGTGGCTGCGGTATCAACGGTTCGCCGCAGCGACCGTCTCTCGATTGATACGGGCGCGTAAACGTGCCCTGCCGCCGGAATTGCGGGACCTCGCGGACTTCTTCGCAGTTCAGGCGTGACCAGCGGTAGTCACCCACCCCGGGTTAGTACCGGGAGGGGGGCAGGAGAACTGCGACGATCCGCCGATCGACTTCGCGGTCGCGTCAGGAGACGGTAGCGGTCGAAATGGCGGTCTAACGAGGAGTGTCGTGGTGCGCGTCACCTTCAGGAGTTTCACTGATCGCGGGAATGGACCGACGTGAGCCTCAGTCCGCACGTACCGCAACTGCCCGGGTGGAGCTGCGTAGCGTGCGGCGCGGCGTGGCCGTGCCGCTCGGCGCGCCTTCGACTTCGTGCCGAGTACGCCGGAGCGCCGACAAGTCTCTCGCTCTACCTGGCGGGTTGCTTGGTCGCGGCGGCGGCCGATCTCCAGGAAATTCCCGGCGGGGAGCTGTACGCGCGGTTCGTCGGGTGGCAGCGGTCGGGCTCCTCTTAAGTCTGTCTTAGCCAGGTTGCCGCCCGGCTGCCGGCTCCGGCACTCTTGCGCCCGTGACCGAGTTGAGCGCGCAGCAGGAGCGGGAACCACGCAGACTTCCCCTGGGGTTGTCCGGTCGCTGGTTGGCCGCCGGCGGCACGGCGGTGCTCGCCGGGGTCATCGGTATCGCTCTGGCGGTCCAGTCCGGCGCCGGTCCGGCCTGCGCCGCCCCGCCGACCGGCAACACCGAGCACCGCGGCAAGGCCACCCTGTACGACCTGCAGAACACCGGCAACTGCTCGACCACCGCGCCCGCCGACCGGATGTTCGTCGCGCTGGGCCCCTCGGAGTACTCCGCCGCCGCCGCGTGCGGCGGGTACCTGGACGTCACCGGTCCCAAGGGCAAGGTCCGGGTCAAGGTGACCGACCAGTGCCCAGAGTGCGCGCCCGGCCACATCGACCTCAGCCGGGAGGCGTTCACGAAGATCGCCAACCCGGTGCAGGGGATCGTGCCGGTCACGTACCGGGCCGCGGTCAACGCCGCGGTGCCCGGACCGCTCACCTTCCGGATCAAGGAGGGTTCGTCGCGGCACTGGTTCGCCGTGCTGGTCGACAACCACGCGAACCCGCTGCGCTCGGTGGAGGCCAAGGGCCCGGGCGGCGCCTGGCGTGCCACCGACCGGAAAGACTTCAACTACTGGATCGCCGACGGCGGCCTGGGTCCGGGCCCGTTCAGCATCCGGGTCACCGACGTGTACGGCCGGCAGGCCACCGCCACCGGCGTCACCCTGAGCCCCGGCACGGTCCAGCGCACCGGCGTACGGATGTCCGGCTCGACCGGCGCGGTCGCGCCCGCCCCGGCCCGGCCGACCCGGGCGGCGGCGCCGGTCCCGAAGAAGCCGTCGGCCGCCCGGCCCACCGCGTCGCGCGCCGTGGCGTCACCGGCGGCGTCGGCCACCGCGGCGGCACCGGCGGACGCGTCCGCCGCCCAGCCCGCGGTTCCGCCCGTGGCGCAGGACGGCACGCCGGGGGCCGCAGCGGCGCAGGATGGTGTGGCCGCGCCGGCCGGAGCGGGCACCAGGGTCGCCCTGAGCGGGTCTTCCTGCTCCTGAGTGAGGCTGTCAGTTCAGGGTGAGCCACATGATGATCTCGTCGCGGTCGTCGCCCGGCCCGACCCGGATGGCGCCGGGCAGCCGGCCCACCTGGCGGTAGCCGACCCGGGTGTAGAACCGTTCCAGTCCGAGGCCGCCGCGCACGGTCACCCGCAACGCCTGCCAACCGAGCTGGCGGGCCACCCGTTCCGCCTCCCGCATCAGCGCCACGCCGTACCCGCGGCCCTGGTGATCCGGGTGCACCATGACCCGTTTCAGGGTGCACCAGTGGTCCTTGAGGGCGAACCGGTTGCCGGTGAAGAACACCGCGGCGGCCAGCCGGTCGTCGGCGAAGCCGAGCAGTAGCCGGTCGTGGCCGGCCGCCACCGCCGCGTACGCCGCCGTGGCGGTCGGCAGCACCTCGTCGCGGGTCACCGGCGGGACGAACCCGACCGCGCCACCGGCGTTGGTGACGTCGGTCCACAGCTCGACGATGTCGTCGCGCAGCGGCGGGGTCAGGTCGGCGTCGAGCACGAAGCGAAGGGCCATGGTTGACCATCCTGCCGGCCGGACCGGTCAGCCGCGCTCGCGCACCATCGTCTCGATGCCGTCGAGCAGCAGCCGCAGGCCGAACTCGAAGGCGCGGGCCGGGTCGGTCGCCGACTGGTACTCCTCGCCGGCGGCGGCGCCGACGGCGGCCGCCAGCGGGAAGCGCTGCGGGTCGAAGACCTTCTCCAGGACCGGGCCGTACGCCTCCCACCACTGGTTGTCGGTCAGGCCGGTGCGCGATTGCGCCTCGGCCACCTCGACCGCGCTGCGCACCGCTCCGTGCACGTAGTTGGTCACGACGCTGATCACCAGGTCCATCTCGATCTCGGTCAGACCGATGCCGTCGACCGCGCCGAGGTCGAAGTCGTATTTGGCGATGACGCGCGGGCCGAGCACCGGACGGCTGGTGGCGACCTGCAGTAGCCACGGGTGGCGCAGGTACAGCGCCCAGTTTTCCCGGGCGACCTGTTCCAGCCGGGCCCGCCAGGGGCCGTCGGCCGGTTCCGGGCGGGCGGTCTCGCCGTAGACCGTGTCGAGCATGAGGTCGAGCAGTTCGGCTTTGCCGGGCACGTAGGTGTACAGCGACATGGCGGTGACGTCCAGCCGCTCGGCGACCCGGCGCATCGACAGGGCGCTGAGTCCTTCGCTGTCGGCCAGCGCGATCGCGGCCCGGGTGATCTGGTCCTGGGTCAGTTTGGGCTTCGGACCGCGCCGGGGGGCCTCCCGTACCCCCCAGAGCAGCTCGATGCTGCGTCGGGGATCTCCGCTGCCGCCGTATTCCATCGTCACTCTGTACAGTGTATTATCTGTACACCGTATAGAGTAGGAGCTGCTGATGACCACGACGGCAATCGCGGTGACCGGGCTGCGCAAGCGGTACGGCGACACCCACGCCCTGGCCGGGTTGGACCTCACCGTCCCGGCCGGCACGGTGCACGGCCTGCTCGGCCCCAACGGCGCGGGCAAGACCACCGCGGTGCGCATCCTGGCCACCCTGGTCCGCGCCGATGGCGGGCGGGCCGAGGTGGCCGGCTTCGACGTCGCCACCGAGCCCGCCGAGGTGCGCCGCCGGATCGGCCTGGTCGGCCAGCACGCCGCCGTCGACGAGGTGCTCTCCGGCCGGCAGAACCTGGCCCTGTTCGGCCGGCTCTACCACCTGGGGGCGGCGGCCGCCGACCGGCGGGCCGACGAGCTGCTGGAACGCTTCGGTCTG
>DASVVF010000015.1:0-1575 GCA_036386695.1 Catenuloplanes sp.
AGCGCGCCAGCGCGAGTGGCCGGGTCGCGCTGGGCCTCCACCGCCATCTGGTGGCCCGCTCACGCAGCTCGTCGGGGTACTTCCTCGGCGCCGCCATGACTTTCATCCTTCCGTTGAACGAGAGGCCTTATCGGGCAGGCGCGGGACAACATCAACTAACTTCGACCTCCGGTGCCGACAGGGCCCCTGCAAAGTCCTGAATGCGCCGGTTGGCCTGCTGTTCTGTGCTTCGATCAGGCGGCGGCAAGCGCGTCGAGGACGTCGGCGGGTCGGTAGCTGAAGTCACGGTGGGCGGCGGCGATGTTGGTGCCGCCGCGGAGCCGGATGATGTTGATCGCGGTGTTGCGCAGGGCGGCCATGACCTGGGGTCCGTGGCCGGTGCGCACCCTGGACTGGTCCTCACCCTCGGTCACGTCGCGGACCCAGTGCAGGCAGTTCTCGATCGTCCAGTGGGAGCGGATCCAGGCGGCCAGCAGCCGCGGATCGGCGTCCCGGTGGTCCAGCGAGGTGATCGCGTAGACCGTTTCCACCGACGGGCTGGCGTGGCCGGTCACCCGTCGTCGGCGGACGACCTTGATCGCCCGGGCGCCGTGCGGGAACAGCCCGGCCTCCGGCGCCCCGGCCAGGTCGATGACCTTGATCGACCGGGATTCGGCTCGGCCGTGTCCCACGTGGCGCTCGCGCAGCCCGGTCACCTGCGCCCAGGGCAGTCGGGCCAGCGCCGTGCGCAGCGTCGGCTGGTTGCTCTTGACGGTGAACAGGTAGTGGGCTCCGCGGTTGTGCAGATAGTTCGCGTGCGCGCGCTGGCAGTGCAAGGCATCGGCGGTAACCACGAGGTCGCGCAGGTCAGGCACGGTATCCAGGACGGCGGTGAACGCGGCCAGCTCGTCTCCGCCGCTCACTTCGACCTGGGCCAGCGCCAGGCCCTCGGCGTGATCGAAGACCGCGATCAGTTTGGCTTGTCCACCGGGGCCGTCGCGGGCGCCGCGCAGGGTCTTGCCGTCGACGGCCAACACCGGACGGACCTCACCGCGCGGCCGAACATGCTGCGCGCGCTGTCGCTGCCGGTCCTGGCGGCGGGCCAGGACCCAGCCGGTCAGCGCCCGCTGCAGCGCGGCGGCATCGACCGCGGCCAACACCCGGCCGAACGTGGTCGCATGCGGCGTCGACCCGCAGACGCTCACCGCCTGCTCGGCGTGCGCGGCCCACTGCGCGATCGCCGCGTACGAGCGGGCGCCGGCCAGCACGGCGCCGACCGCGAGCAGCAGAATCGATTGCAGACCGTGACGACGGCCGCGCGCCTTCCGCGGGTCAGGAACCGCAGCCAGGGCCTGGAGCAGGCCGATCGACTCGGTCGCACCCAGCGACTCGGGTGGCAGGCCGGCCTCGGCGACAGCGTTGAGCGGGACGGACGGGGAAGATGAAGGCGCGGGCACGGGCCTCCCGCTGGTGATCGATGGCGTAAGACACCTTCAGATCACCACACGGCCCGTGCCCGCCCTCGAACACACAGCTCAGACACCCGACGCCCGACTTTGCACGAGCCCTGCCCGACGGGCCGTGACGGACGACATG
>DASVVF010000016.1:0-6295 GCA_036386695.1 Catenuloplanes sp.
CTCCCCGCCGACCTCGTCCGCCAGCCACCGGTCCCGTCGCACGGTGATCTGGGCGCAGAGCCGTTGGTCTCCGGTTGTCGCGGCGAGTGCGTACAGGGCTTCGTCGATGAGGTGGGGATCGCTGCCGGGCCAGGGTCCAGCGAGCGCCTCGAGCAGCGGTGGAATCGCCCGCCGATCGCCGCGCGTGGCGAGCCCGTGGATCGCCTCCGCGCGGGTGTCGAGGTCCGGATCGGCCAGGCGCCGCACCAGTGCGTCGCGCAGGGCGGCGAAGTCCGCGGCACTCTGGCGGGCCAGCCCGAAGGTCGCCCAGTCCCGAACCCGCGGCTCCGGGTCGGCGGACAGGCTGACGAGAAGGTCCAGGGCTGCCCGCTCCGGGAGGCCGAGCAGGCCGAACGCGACCGCGCACCGCACGTCCGCATCCGGATGCGTACGCAGCGCACCAAGTGGCGGGACGCACCGGGCGTCGCCGAGGTGCCCGAAGGCGACGGCGATGGCCTGCAGCACGGCCCCTTCCCGCTCATCGCGCACCGTGTCGAGCAGTTGCCGCACGGCGGCGTCGCGGAACGGACCTCGGCTCGCCGCCCGGGCCGCAGCGATGCCCAGCTGCCCGAGGATGTCGACCCCCAATTGGCGTTGTGCCGCATCCTGGCTGACGCACAGCTGCCGAGCGGCCTCGAGCGCCGGCAGCCCACCATCGCGGTGCAGCCGGCACACGAGATCCCAACGGCGCTGTTCGTCACCGGCCGCGGCCGCCTGCAACGCCTCCTGGATCAGGCCGGGGACCGCGTCCCCGGCCGGTCCGGGCTCCGGACGACCCGCGTCTGCCATTGCGCCATCATCGCGCCCGCGCGTGGGGTCGTGACGACCGACCCGGCTCAACCGGCACCGGTCGCTCGGGACCGGCACCGGTCGCTCGGGACCGGCACCGGTCGGTCGGCTCAGCCGGACACGATCCGGTTGGGTAGCACCAGCGCGAACGCCCGGGGGAAGCCCAGCCGTAGCCGATGGTGGCGCAACTCGTCGAGACCCACGTCGCGGATCCGACCGGACGCCGGGTTGTAGACCCGCAGCGTCGCCGGATCCGGATGCTCGGTGCACAACAGCCAGTGCCGGGGAATCACCCGCCCGATCAGCAATGCCACCGGCCAGCCACAGTCGAGGGCGGCGAGGACGTCGGTCAGGTCGTCGCGGGGGCCCCGGAACATCCGCCAGCCGTACCGGACACCCAACGCGGCGCTGTGGATCGAGATCGCCGCGGCCACCCCCCAGGGTGTCGTACCTAGGCGGCGTGGCCAGAGCCGGTTGCTGGCCCGGTGGATGCGGCGCTGCTCTCGCGCGAAGCCGGCCGCTGTGGTGTCCAGCGCCGACGCGTACGCCGGGTCCAGCAGCGCCGCGGCGATCATCGCCGACGTCGGGCCGCAGGTGAATCCATCGCTCTGGCGTACCTCGCCCAGGTCGATGTCCCAGATGCGCATGGCCGCAGCGTAGCCGCCGCGGTGGGGAGCTGGCCGATCCCGGCGGGCATCCGCGGTGCCGAGCCATACCGCACCCCCCGGCAATGCCGCTATCTTGGGGTCATGCGCCCACCCGGGAGCGCCGATCAGGCCGCGGTCGGTCGAGCATGACCGCGCCGGGCGATGTCGTGGTCCAGTCGGGTGTCCCGACACCGCCCCGCCGCCGCCGGGCCGTCCTGATCACGGCGGGCATGCTGGTGGTCCTGGTGATCACGGCGATCGTCTTCTTCCGTTGGGGGTCCGCCGACTCCGCGCCGCCGGTCGCCTCGGCCTCGCCGGCATCCTCCGGTGCCGAGACACCGGGCACCGCCGAGATCTACGCGTCCCTGGCTCCGTCAGTGGTCACCATCGAGTCGCTGGCCCTCGGCACGAACAAGGTCACCGGCACCGGCACCGGGGTCATCGCCAACGCCGAGGCGGTCATCCTGACCGCCCTGCACGTCGTGAAGGGCGCTGGGTCGATCCGGGTGACCTTCGCCGACGGCACGCCCTCGACGGCGACCGTGCTCTCCGCCGACCCGGCGAACGACATCGCCGCCCTCGCTCCCGCCGACCTGCCACCGGTGGTGGTACCGGCCGTGCTGGGCAACTCGGGACGGCTCTCCGTCGGCGACGACGTGACCGCCGTCGGCAACCAGCTCAGTTTGACCAGCAGTGCGACCGCGGGGGTGATCTCCGGCCTGGACCGGGCCGCCAGCGGCACCGACGGCACCCGGTTGACCGGGTTGATCCAGTTCGACGCCGCCGTGAACCCCGGCAGTTCGGGCGGCCCGTTGGCCAACGCCAGGGGTGAGACGGTGGGCATCGTCGTGGCGCTGGCCAATCCGACGGCCGCCAACACCTTCATCGGCATCGGCTTCGCCGTGCCCATCGGCACGGCGCTCGCCGCGGGGGGCAACGGCAGTGGACCCCAACAATGACCTGACGACCCCGTAAGGACGGACCCATGGACGCACCCCCGTACCACGGCCAGGGCTGGGAGAACGCCGACCGGTCGGCGGCCGCGCGGGCGCGTCCCGGCACCGGTGCGACGCCGGGCCCGCCTCGGGGCCCGGTGGAGCAGGTCCTGTACGAGGTGAAGAAGACGATCGTGGGACAGGACGTGCTGCTCGAACGGCTGCTGGTCGCACTCCTGGCCCGCGGGCACATCCTGGTCGAGGGCGTGCCGGGCCTGGCCAAGACGCTGGCGGTCAAGGCCCTCGCCAGCGCCATCGGCGGACAGTTCCACCGCGTCCAGTTCACCCCCGACCTGGTGCCGGCCGACATCGTCGGCACCCGGATCTACCACCAGCTCAGCGGTGAGTTCCAGGTCTCCCTCGGGCCGGTGTTCACCAACCTCCTGCTCGCCGACGAGATCAACCGGGCGCCGGCGAAGGTGCAGAGCGCGCTGCTGGAGGTGATGCAGGAACAGCAGGTCACGATCGGGCGCGAGACCCACCAGGTCCCTCGACCGTTCCTGGTGATGGCCACCCAGAACCCCATCGAGTCCGAAGGGACCTATCCACTGCCCGAGGCGCAGGTGGACCGTTTCATGATGAAGGTGGTCGTGGGTTATCCCAGCGCCACCGAGGAGTTCGTGATCGTTGAACGGGCCATCACCCGGGGTCCGGACAGCCAGGCCATCGTCGACCCGCGGCGGCTCATCGAGATGCAGGCGCAGGTGGATCGGGTGTACGTCGATCCGGCCCTGATCGAATACTCGGTACGCCTGGTCAACGCCACCCGCCGACCGGCCGACGTCGGACTGGCGGAGCTGGCGCGCTACGTCAGCTTCGGTGCCAGTCCCCGGGCGTCGATCAATCTGATCCTGGCCGGGCGTGCCCTCGCCTTCGTCCGTGGCCGGGACTACGTCCTCCCGCACGACGTCACCGAGCTGGCCCTCGACGTGCTGCGGCACCGGTTGGTGCTGTCCTACGAGGCGCTGTCCGACGACGTCACCGCCGACACCGTGCTGACCCGGATGTTGGCGGCGTTGCCCGTCCCGGAGGCGCCGATGCGACGGGGCCCGGGCGAGCAGGGGGAGCGGGCGGCAGCCGGCCCCGCGGTCGCCGCGAACCGCTGGCCGGACCGGTGACCAGCCCGCCCGAGCGGCTGCTGCGGCGCCTGGAATGGAAGGTCCTGCGCCGACTGGACGGGCGGCTGCAGGGCTCCTACCGCACCCTGTTCCGGGGCACCGGGCTGGACTTCGCCGACCTGCGTGGCTACACCCCGGAAGACGACGTCCGGCACATCGACTGGAACGTGACCGCCCGGCTGGACGAGCCGTACGTGCGCCAGTACACCGAGGACCGGGAGCTCACCGCCTGGCTGGTCCTCGACCAGTCGGCCTCCATGCGGTTCGGCGCCGCCCACCACGGCAAGGACTCGGTGCTCACCGAGCTCGCGGTCTGCCTCGCCCGGCTCTTCACCCGGGGCGGCAACCGGGTGGGGGCGATCCTCTTCGACCACCGGCACCAGCGCGTCATCCCGGCCCGGACCAGCCGTACGCATGTCCTGCACCTGACCCACGAACTCGCCCGGCGAAGCGCCGGGCCCCCGGACGGGAGCATCACCGACCTGGCCGCCATGCTGCGGCTGGCCGCGTCGACCGCCCGCCGGCGCAGTCTCATCTTCGTCATCTCCGACTTCATCGGCGAGGTCGACTGGGAACCGGCTTTGACCCGGTTGAGCCACCGCCATGAGGTGGTCGTCCTGCGGGTGGTGGACCCCATGGAACTCGACCTTCCGGACCTCGGGCTGGTCCTGATCGAGGACGCCGAAACCGGGGAGCAGTTGCTCGCCGACACCAGCGACCCCTTGTTCCGCCAGCGGTTGCGGGCCGAGGTCGAGGCCCGGGAAGTCGCTGTGGCCGCCTCGATGCGGCGTGCCGGGGTGACGTCGCATCGGATCAGCACGGACCAGGACCTGGGGCAGGCACTGGTCGACATGGTGCGCCGGTCGAAGCGCAGGCGGGCATGATCCGGCGCGACCGGGCCGCCCGCACCGGCCAGTGGAGCGAGGGGGCGCCATGAGCTTCCGGTACCCCGTGGTGCTCGTGGTCGCGCTCGTGGTCATCGTCGGCCTCGCGGTCGCCTACCGCTGGTTGCAGCGGCGACGGACGGCCGCTCTCGTGGCCGCCGGGTTGGGCACCGCGGACGCGGGCCGGGCCGGGCTCCGCCGCCACCTCCCACCGGTGCTGTTCCTGCTCGCCCTGAGCCTGCTCCTGCTTGCCGTCGCCCGCCCGCAGGCGACGGTACCGGTACCCCGGGCGGCCGGGACCGTGATGCTCGCCTTCGACGTGTCCAACAGCATGGCGGCCAGGGACGTGGCGCCCACCAGGCTGGCCGCCGCTCAGGCCGCCGCGATCGAATTCGTCCGGGCCCAGCCGGACACTGTGGACATCGGCGTGATCGCCTTCAGCCAGGGCGCCCTGACCACCCAGTTACCCACCGCCGACCACGAGGCGACGGTGGGCGCCATCAACCGGCTGACCGTGGCCGGCGGCACGTCGCTGGGGCAGGCCATCCTGGCCGCGCTGGCCGCCATCGTCGGCCGGTCGGTCAGCCTGCCCGACCCGTCCTCGAACGCGCCGCCGGCGGACCTGGGCTACTGGGGCTCGGCGACGATCGTGCTGCTCTCCGACGGCGAGGACACCGGCGGGCCCGACGCCGTCGCCGCCGCCGAACTGGCCGCCACGGCGGGGGTGCACATCGAGACCGTCGGGGTGGGCACGGTGGCCGGCACCACCGTCGAGGTCGACGGATACCAGATCGCGACGGCTCTGGACGAGAAGCCGCTGACCGAGGTCGCCGAGGCGACAACCGGCTCCTATCACCGCGCCGAGGACGCGCGGGCGCTCAGCGCCGTCTACCAGTCGCTCGACCTGCGCATCACCATCCAGGACACGGTGGTCGAGCTGACCGGAGCCGTCGTCCTGACCGCCGTGCTGCTGCTGCTGATCGGCGGGTTGTTCATGATCACCTGGTTCGGACGGATTCTGTGATGTCACTGAACTGGCCGTGGGCCCTGATCGCGCTGTTGGCCTTTCCGATTCTGCTGGCGTTCCGGTGGTGGACCCGCCGACGGCGCCGGCGCGGCGCGGTACGGGTGTCCAGCATCGCCCTGATCCGGGCGGCGCTGCCAGGACGGTCGCGGTGGCGGCGCCGGATCCCGCTCTGGCTGTTCGCCACCGGTCTGATCATCCTCGCCACCGGCGCCGCCCGACCACAGGCGTCCGTCCCGGTCCCCGCCAACGCGGCCACGATCCTGCTGGCGATCGACGTGTCCGCCTCGATGTGCTCCACCGACGTGCCACCCAACCGACTCACCGCCGCGCAGAACGCCGCCCGCGGGTTCATCCGGGCACAGGACGACGGGTCCCGGATCGGCCTGGTCACCTTCTCCGGGACCGCGGGGCTGCTGGTGGCACCCACCACCGACAAGAAGGCGTTGCTGGCGGCCATCGACACGCTGCGCACCGCCCGCGGCACCGCCATCGGACTGGCCATCCTGACCGCCGTGGACGCCATCGCGGAGATCAATCCCAATGTCCCGCCCAGCGGCGTCGAGGTGCCCGGCGGCGACGCCGCCCCCGGTGGCGGTGACGCCGGGTACCAGCCCGACACCATCGTCGTGCTCACCGACGGCCGGAACACCCAGGGCGTCGACCCCGTCACGGCCGCCGCCCAGGCCGCCGCCCGCCACCTGCGCGTCTACACCATCGGCTTCGGCACCACCGGGCGTGCCCCGTCGGTCTGCACCCGCGACCAGATCAGTGGCGACGCCGCGTTCCGCGGGGACGG
>DASVVF010000017.1:0-13579 GCA_036386695.1 Catenuloplanes sp.
AGCAGCCGGCCCATCGGGGTACGCGCACCACTGATAATCACCGAACTGGTCATGCCCTACCGCCCGTCGCACACCGGTCGCGCCGGGGGGGGCGGCGCGAAACTTAACGATGGTTCGGCCAGACTAACCGCATGGCTGACCAGCATCCCGCCCCGCCAAGTGCGGACTTTCTCACAACCACGGCGTCCGACGACATCGGACTTCTTCGCATCGACCACGTCGGCGTCGCCGTCGCGGACCTGGACGCGGCGATCGACTTCTATCAGCGGATCTTCGGCATGCGCTGCGTGCATCGGGAGACCAACACCGAGCAGGGCGTCCAGGAGGCGATGCTCGCCGTGGGCCCGGACGACACCGGCGGCTGCGTGCAGTTGCTGGCCCCGCTGTCGGCGGACTCGACCATCGCGAAGTTCCTCGACCGCAACGGTCCCGGCGTGCAGCAGGTGGCGTACACGGTTGCCGACGTGGACGCGGCCAGCGCCGCGTTGCGGGCCCGCGGACTGCGCCTGCTCTACCCGCAGGCCCGTCGGGGGACCGCCGGCTCGCGAATCAACTTCGTGCACCCCAAGGACGCCGGCGGGGTGCTGGTGGAGCTGGTGGAGCCCGCCCGATAAGGACGGACAGGGACGCCTTGGCATTGGTTTGGGGTTGTTAAGGCGTCCCCGCATTCACCTGGGATGCAGTTCCTCACACCGGGGTTACAGCCCAAGCTACCGTTCAGTAACGTCCTCCAGATCGACTCTGGAGGTGCCCCGTGCAGGACATTCTTAATGCGATCATGGCCGCGGAGAAGAGCCCGGAGCCGGCCCGCGAACTCGCGGCCCTGGCCGGCGTGCCGGTGCCGGAGAGCTACCGCGCGGTGGTGGTCCGCGCCGACGAAACCTCGATGTTCGACGGGATGACCACCGCGGAGAAGGATCCGCGCAAATCGCTGCACGTGCAGGAGGTACCCACCCCCGAACTGGGCCCCGGCGAGGCGCTGATCGCCGTGATGGCCAGCGCGGTCAACTACAACACCGTGTGGACCAGCATCTTCGAGCCCATGTCCACCTTCGGATTCCTGCGTAAGTACGGCCGGCTCTCCGAGCTCACCAAGCGCCACGACCTGCCGTACCACGTGGTCGGCTCGGACGCCGCCGGCGTGGTCCTGCGGGTCGGCCCCGGGGTGAGCAAGTGGAAGCCCGGCGACGAGGTCGTCGCCCACTGCCTGTCCGTCGAGCTGGAGGAGGCCGCCGGCCACGACGACACGATGCTCGACCCGCAGCAGCGGATCTGGGGCTTCGAGACCAACTTCGGCGGCCTGGCCGACCTGGCCCTGGTCAAGGCGAACCAGCTGATGCCCAAGCCCCGCCACCTGAGCTGGGAGGAAGCGGCCAGCCCGGGGCTGGTCAACTCCACCGCGTACCGGCAGCTGGTCTCGCACCACGGAGCGCAGATGAAGCAGGGCGACGTGGTGCTGATCTGGGGGGCCTCCGGCGGCCTCGGCGGCTACGCCACCCAGCTCGCGCTGCACGGCGGGGCCATCCCGGTCTGCGTGGTGTCCAGCCCGGAGAAGGCCGAGCTGTGCCGGGCGATGGGCGCCGAACTGGTCATCGACCGGGTCGGCGAGGGCTTCAAGTTCTGGAAGGACGAGAACACCCAGGACACCGACGAGTGGAAGCGCTTCGGCGCCCGGGTCCGCGAGCTGACCGGCGGCGAGGACCCCGACATCGTCTTCGAGCACCCGGGCCGGGAGACCTTCGGCGTCAGCGTCTACGTCGCCAAGCGCGGGGGCACCATCGTCACCTGCGCCTCGACCAGCGGCTTCCTGCACCAGTACGACAACCGCTACCTGTGGATGCACCTGAAGCGCATCGTCGGCAGCCACTTCGCCAACTACCGGGAGGCCTGGGAGGCCAACCGGTTGGTGACCCTGGGCCGGATCCACCCCACCGTGTCACGCACCTTCCCGCTCGAGCAGACCGGGCAGGCGGCGTACGAAGTGCACCGCAACACCCACCAGGGCAAGGTGGGCGTGCGGTGCCTGGCTCCCACCGACGGCCTCGGGGTACGCGACGCGGAGCTGCGCGCCCGGCACGAAACGGCCATCAACCGCTTCCGGGGCGTATAGCACCCCGGTTCCATTCCGCGCAGTGGTGACCCGATAAACAATCCGTAGCCATCGTCCGCGGGGTCTGGCATGATCGTCGCCAGGCCCCGCGGAGGTGTGCGGTACCCGAGGGGTTGACCGCGTCGCGCCGAACGGTCCGACCCGCCCGCCGCGCGGCAGGGTGACGTTGTGCACCTCGGATGACACGCTTCGCGCGCCCTTGCGAAGCCCCCTGGGGTGTCTGCCAGTATGTCCCAATGCCCCAGCAGCAGGATTCCTCCCTTGCGTTCTTCGAGAACGCAAACTCCCAACCTGACTTCACCGTCGTCCTGCGTGGCTACGACCGCGGACAGGTAGACGCGCAGCTTGGCCGGCTCGTCGCCGCGCTGAATCAATCTGATCAGAACCGCGCCGAGGCGGAACAGCGGATGAACGACGCGCAGCGCAAGCTGCGCCAGTCCGAGCAGCGGCTCGCCGCCATCGAGCACAAGCTGAACGACACGAACAAGCAGCTCGAGGAGAGCAGCCGGCCGACGCTGTCCGGCCTGGGCACCCGGGTGGAGCAGATCCTGCGGCTGGCCGAGGAACAGGCCAACGAGCACCGCAACGAGGCCAAGCGCGAGTCCGAGGGCATTCTGTCCGCCGCTCGCCTGGAGGCCCGGGAGATCACCGACAAGGCCCGCGCCGAGGCCGCGGCCATGAAGGCCGGCGCCGAGCGCGAGGCCGGCACGCTGCGCACCCAGGCCGAGCGGGAGGCCGCGGAGGTCCGCGTGCAGGCCCGCCGCGAGGCCGACACGCTGCGCGCCGACGCCGACCGGGAGACCAAGCAGCTGCGTACGGTCACCGCGCACGAGGTGGCGGAGCTCAAGTCGACGGTCGAGCGCGAGGTCGCCACGCTGCGGGCCACCGCCGAGCGGGAGATCACCCAGCTGCGGGCCCGGGCGGCCCGGGAGGCCGAGGAGAAGCGCGCCGAGGCGACCAAGATGCTCACCGACGCCCGCGACAAGCGGGACAAGGACCTGCAGGCCCTGGCGCTGGAACTGGCCGAGCGGCGGGAGAAGGCCGAACGCGAGGAGTCCGAGCGCCACGCCGCCCAGGTGGGCGCCACCCAGAAGCTCGTCGCCGAGGCGGAGGAGCGGGCCCGCGCGGCCGAGGACCGGGCCAAGGAGATCGAGCAGCGCGCCGAGGGCCGCCGCGTCGAGTCCGAGCGCACCGCCCAGGAGATGGTCGAAAAGGCCCGGGCGTTGTCCGAGAAGACCCTCAACGAGGCCCGCGGCGAGTCACACCGCCTGGTCAGCGAGGCGCGTACCGAAGCGGAGCTGACCACCCAGGCGGCCCGTCGCGAGGTGGAGGACCTCACCCGCCAGAAGGACGCGGTGACCTCACAGCTCGGGCAGATGCTCTCCGGCCTGGCCGGCATCGTCCCGACGGTCGCGTCGGCCGGCAAGTCCGACGCCCGGCCGGAGCAGCGCAACGAGCCGGCCAAGCCGGCCGACAAGGCGGGCCCGGCCGACCGCGGCGTCCCGGCGAAGGCGCCGAACTGACGCCCGGCGCGGGGGAACGGCCGACCGGTGACCCGAGCTGTCGGGTCGGCACCGGTCGACGGGGCAGAAGGGCTGAGCGCGGGCCGCATCGGACAACATTCCGGTGCGGCCCCGTGTGCTTGGAAACAGCACCCTAGATCGCATCTGACAAATCGGCACTAGATGCTAACTCCCGTCAGCACGGTGTGTATCCACGCGCTACGGGACGATGCGTATGTGAGGATGGACCCATGTCGCACGGCGGGGAAATATTCGATCTCGGCGAGGACGTGGCCACCGAGCCCACCTTCGAGTCCGCCCTCCGGGGCTATGACAGGCGGCAGGTCGACCGCTATGTAGAGCGCGCCGAACACGAGATCCATTCACTCGCCGCGGAGCGCGAGCAGGCCTATTCGCAGATTCAGGCGTTGGCCGGCCAACTCGAACAGGTACAGGCCGATTTGCAGCAGAGCCACCGGCACGTCGCGGTCAATGAAGAGGTGTCATTCCGCCACCTCGGGCCGCACATCGAGCGGATGTTCGCGGCGGCCGAGCAGGCGGCCGAGGAGATCCGGGCCAGCGCCACCAATGAGATCGCCGCCCGGCAGGCCGAGGCGCAGCGGATCGTCACCGAGGCCGAGGCCAAGGCCGTCAAGGGCATGCGGGACTTCGAAATCGCGTTGGCCGCCCGCCGGGCCACCGAGGAGAAGGCCGACGCGCAGCGTCGCGCCGAGGCCGAGGCCGCCTTCGCCGCCCGGGACCGCGACGCCAAGAAGATGCGCGCCGAAGCCGAAGCGACGCTGGCCCAGGCCCGGGCCGAGGCGCAGCAGCTCACCGAGCAGACCAAGCAATGGGTCCAGCGCACCCGCGCCGAGACCGAGGGCTACGTCGAGTCCACCCGCACCCAGACCCAGCAGGAGATCAACCACTGGCGGGGCACCGCCGAGCAGGAGATCGGCCAGCGGCGGGCCGCGACCGAAGCCGAGCTGGCCGAGCTGCGCACCACCGTCGACCACGAGCTGACGAAGCGCCGCCAGGCCGCCGTGCAGGAGCTGGGACAACTGCGGGCCAGCGTGGAGCAGCAGTGCAACGAGCTGCGCAGCGAGGCCGACCGGTACGCCGAGGCGGTACTGCGCCGCGCCGACGAGCAGGCCGCCGAGGCGCAACAGCAGCTTTCCACCCGCCAGCAGGAGATCGCCGGCGCCGGCCGCCAACTGGAGGCGGTACACGCCCAGGTGGCCGAGGCCCAGCAGGTGCTGGCCGAGGCCAACGCGCGCGCCGAGGCCGGGCGGCAGGAGACCCAGCAGGTGCTCGCGCGCCTCGCCGAGGTGCAGCAGGAACTGGCCACCGAGCTGCAGCGGCTCGCCGAAGCGCAGCGGGCCGCCGAGGCGGCCGAGCGGCGGGCCACCGAGGTACGCCGGCAGGTGCGGCGGGAAGCCAAGCGGGTGGCGGAGTTGGCGTCGGCCGCGGTGCTGGCCGCCGCTGCCTCCCCCGACGACGACGTCGACCTCGACCTGGCCGACCCGGCCGACGCCGCCGCAACCTTCGGCGGTCAGCCCCGCCCCGGCGCGGCTGACCCGGTCGCGCGGCCGCAACCGGAACACCCGACCTCCGCCAGCCGGCACGCCGCCGGCCCGGACGAGTCCGGCCCCGCCCAGCCGGGCCCCGCCCAGCCGAGCCCCGCCCAGCCGGGGAACCCCCAGACCGGCACCGCCCAGACCGGCACCGCCCCGACCGGCACCGCCGAGACCGCCACCGCCGAGAGCGGCACCGCCCCGACCGGCACGGCCGACAACGGCACCCCGCAGCGGGGCGGGGCGCAGCGGCCTTCGCCCGTCCAGCAGAGCCCCGCCGCACCGGAGCCGTCGCGTGACCGGCAGGCCGCCGCGGACAGCCACTCCGCCGGGTCTGCCCAGCAGACCGCTCCCGCTCAGCCGGGGGGCACCGGCCAGCAGGTCGCGGGCGGCCCGCAGCAGGTGGTCGGACAGCAGTCGACGTCGGGTGCCACGGCAGTCCGCCCCGGTCAGCCCACGCCGGCCGGGCGGCGTAAGTCGCCAGCGGACGAGGCCTCCGACGCGGAGCAGCCGACGGGCTCCGCAGCGGGGTCGACCACGCGGGCCGCTACCCCGGAACGGGTCGGCGCCGACGCCGAGTAGGCCACCGCGCGGCCCGTCTTCCGGCTTCCGGGCGAAGAGGTCCGCAGGCTTCAGGACCGGGACGGGTGAGTTGGGGCCCCGCCGGCCGGTCGCGCTGGCGGGCCCGGCCGACGGCCGCTAACCTCCCGTCCGGGGATCGTCGACCGGTGCTGGTGGCGGCGCCCCGACGGCACGGCCGCAGCGGCGGCACCGGACGCGCGGAGGTACGCAGTGGCGGTCGACGAGCCGGCGCCGGCCGAACCCACCGGTGACCCGGCCCTGCCGGCGGCACTGACCCCGGTCGCCGCCGCCATTCCCGGCACGCCCGCCCCGGGGCCCCCGTCCGACGCCCGGTCGACCACGACCAGCGCCCGACCCCCCGCCGGCGCGGCCCGAGCCACCCCGGACGACGACGATGACGACCATGACGATCGGGATGACGACGGCCGGCGGACCGGCCGGTTCGGTCGGCCCGGGCGACCGTTGACCCGCAGCCCGTTCCTGGTCGGCTTCACCGCCGGGCTCGGGCTCCTCTCGGCGTACGCGGCGTTCCTCGGCCTGCGTAACGCCGGGTCCATCCTGGTGCTGGTCTTCATCGCGTTGTTCCTGGCCATCGGGCTGAACCCGGTGGTCGCCCGGCTGCGCTCCTGGGGGTTGCCGCGTGGCGGCGCCGTGGCGGTCGTGGCGCTGGCCGTGGTGCTCCTGCTCTGCGGTGGGGTGCTCGCCCTGGTGCCACCGCTGATCACGCAGGCCAACGAGTTCGTCGAACAGCTGCCGAGGTACGTGGACGACCTGCGCCGCAGCAGGACCATCAACAACCTGATCGAGCGGTACGACCTGGCCCAGCGGGTGCAGTCGGCAGCCAGCCCGACGACGGTCGCCTCCGCGCTGGGCGGCGTCTTCGGTGGTGCCCGGCTGCTCTTCGGAACCCTCTTCAACGTCCTCACCGTGCTGGTGTTGACCATCTACTTCATGAGCGCCTTCGAACGGATGAAGAGTGCCGCGTACCAGTTGGTGCCGGCCTCGCGTCGGGAACGGGTGCGGCTGATCACCGACGAGATCCTGGCCAAGGTGGGCGCCTACATGGTGGGTGCGTTGGCCATCGCCGTGCTGGCCGGGCTGACCACGTTCGTCTTCGCGGTGCTCGTGGGGTTGGCGTACCCCTTCGCCCTGGCGGTGGTGGTCGCCATCTGTGACCTGATCCCCCAGATCGGTGCCACCCTCGGCGCGGTCGTGATCATCATCGTCGGGCTCGCCACGTCGGTCGGAGTCGGTATCGCCTGCCTGGTCTTCTTCGTGGTCTACCAGCAGCTGGAGAACTACCTGATCTATCCCAAGGTGATGCGCCGGTCGGTCGCGGTGAGCGATGTGGCCGCCATCGTGGCGGCCCTGCTCGGGGTGGCGCTGTTCGGGGTGATCGGCGCGCTGGTGGCGATCCCGATGGTCGCCGCCATCCAGCTGATCCTGCGCGAGGTCGTGGTGCCGCGCCAGGCGCACCGGTGAGGGGCCGGCACGCCCGGTAGGTCCGGCAGCACTACGGCGGGGACACTGCCCTGGCGCCGGTGGGGGCGGGCAGGATCGAGCGATGACGCGCCGCCAGGGACCGGGTACGACAACCACGCGAGCTGACCGGCTGGGAACGTCATGACGCTGGAGGACATCCCGGTACGCCAACAGGGCCGCCCGGCCGTGGTCCCGGTCGGTGTCGGCGGGCCGGGCCGGGCCACTGTGCTGCTCGACGACTTCGCGGCCGTCGGTGACCAGTGGGGCGACCTGCTGGCCCGCGACAGCGCCGCCACGTTCTTCAGCAGCCTGGAATGGCTCTCCTGCTGGTGGGCGGCGCACGGCGACGATCAACGGCTGCTCATCGCCGCGCTGCTCGACGGCGACCGGCTGGTGGCCGTCGCCCCGCTCATGTCCCGTCGCGAACACGGCATCCCGGTGGTGCGCTTCGTCGGCACCGGGGACAGCGACTACGGCGGCATCGTGGTGGACGACGCGGTGTCCCGCCCCGACGCCGTCTTCGCGCTGCTGGACCGGGTACGCACGGCCCTGCCGCTCGCCGTGTTCGACCTGCGGGAGGTGTCCGACGCCGATCCGCTGCTGGCCATCCTGGGCGCGTGGAGCAGGGCCCGGGCGGGCGGCGTCCGGACCGTGGTGTCGTCGGCGTGTCCGTACATCCCGCTTCCCGCCGACGTCAGAGCCCACGACGCCGAGTTGGGTGGGGCGGCCCGGCAGCAGGAGCGGCGCAGGCTCAGGCGGCTCGGCGAACTCGGCACCGTGGAGATCTCCGACGACCTGGCCCACGGTGGGGGTGTCGAGCAGCTGATGGACGAGTTCGGCGCGGTGGAGGATTCCCATCCGCGGGCCGACGAGCGGGGGAACCGCTGGACGGACGGGCGCCGGGCGTTCCTCGGGGCTGTCCTGCACGCCAGCACCGCCACCGGCACCGGCACCGGCACCGGTCGGGTGTGGCTGCAGGGCATCCGGGTCGACTCCCGGCTGATCGCCTACTCCGTGGCCTTCCGGCAGGGCGCCACCCTCTACTCGTACGTGCACGGCTTCCACGGCGACTACTCCCGGCACAGCCCGGGCCGGTTGCTGCACCTGCACATCAGGCGCTCCGCGATCGCCGAGGGGATCACCCGCTTCGACCTGCTCCGGGGCGCCGAGCCGTACAAGTTGCTGTTGACCGACCGGCAGTGGGTCAACTCGAGGGTGCTGCTGTGGCCCAGGCCGCTGGGACCGGCCCGGCTGCGCGTGCTGACCGGCGTCTGGCGCCTCACGGCCTACGATGAGCTCCGCCGGGTACCGGTGCTGCGGTGGTGCAAGGAGCACCTCGCGCTACTACCGGGCCGCCGGTAGGTGACACCGGCCGACTGTCGTCGCCGGGGCAGTCGTCGCTAGGGCAGGGGCTGGACGGTGGACAGCCCCACATAGGACGTCACGTCGGTGTCGCGCCAGTCGGGAACGCCGTTGGTCGCCTGGTTCGAGGTGTACTGCCCGGCGATCCAGACCCAGGAGGCGGTCCGCCCGGGCGGCGCGAACGCACCCGAGCCGACGTGTCGCTCCGACTCGTATCCGGTGGCCTTCAGCTCGTCGTCGACGTACAGCTCGATCCGGCCACCGCGACCGGTGCGGTCCCGCGCGCCCTGAAAGAGCCGGTACTCCCACTTCACCCAGCGGTCGAGGATGTCGCTCATCGGGAACGTCGGGGCCGCGCCGGGGGTGAGCCCGCAGCGCAGCTCGTCGAAGTTGTTGCAGCCGACACCCCAGGTGGGGTCCTGGCGGAAGGTGCCGTCCGGGTCCCGGTAGTTCTCCTTGAACTGGCTGAGGATCACCCAGCCGTGGGACGGATTCAACCGGAACCGATCGCCGGGAACGTACTGGTAGACGATGTACCGGCCGGAGACGTCCGCCGGCGAAACGTCGCTGCCGGCCGGGAAGGAACCGCTGGGCCAGTTGCGCCGGGTGAAGGTCTTGTTCAGCTTCTGCAGGTAGTTGTCGTCCCCCGCGCCCTTGTGCCACTTGACCACGTGGTCGCCGCCCCACGGGGTGGGCGGCAGCCCCTCACCGGCGACGGACACGACGCGGGCCCCACAGGTGTCCCAGTAGTCCCACTGGGCCCGCAGGGCGGTGGCGGTGGCGGTGCCGCTGTTGCTGGTGCACCCGGCCGAACCGGCCACGACATCGGTGTAGTCGGCCCACCAGTAGCCGTCGAGTCGCCGCAGGTCGAAGCCGGCGGCGCTACCGGGCACACCCCCGGCCGCCGCCGGCGGCGGGCCGGGCCGGACCTGGGCGACCGCCGGTGGAGCCTGGGCGGTGGGGAGCGTACGGGGGGCGCTGGACGGGCCCAGCGTCCCGACGCCGACCAGGACGACAACTGCCGCGCCCAGCCGCCGCGACCACCGTCGCGATCCCGCGGACGTCATCAGCGGCGGGCCTGGCGCTGGGCGGGGGCCGCGACGCCCGGGCGACCCGGCGCCGCCCGTTCGCCGTCGGTGGTCTGTCAATCGTGCTCCCGGCCGACCCGGGCGCCCCCGACCGGGACCACCTCGCCGGTCACCGTGTCGACGAGCGGGAGGCCCGCCATGACGTCGATCCGCTCCCGGCCGGTGCGGAAGTCCAGGTTTCCCGAGCGGTCGCGACTCTCGCGGCATCGCCAGTCGGTGTACGGGCCCAGGTCCCGGGGGTCCGGGATCGGTAACGGGTAGCCGGCCAGGCGGGTGCTCCGTACGAAGAACGCGTTGTTGCCCGCCCGGTTGCTGCCCAGGAACGTGAGCCCCCGCTCCCCCAGCAGGGTGACAAAAGCGCGCAGCGAGGCGCCGTAGTACAGGAAGCTGTAATGCGCCTGGGTACGGTCGAAACCGTCGTCGCGCGGGACCGAGAGCGGATCCCGCGCCCCGAACAGCGGGTTGTACTCGACGACAACGACCGTGACATCGTCCAGCGGCAGGCTGTCCGCCACCCAGTAGTCGTTTCCGTCGATGTCCAGGGAGACGATGTCCACCGCCCCGAACTCCGCCCGGGCCTCCCTCATCAGCTCCGGGGCGGTCAGCGGCGTGATCCATGCCTGGCGGGGCAGGATGGTGGTGCACCAGTTGACCCGCAGCGAGGCGACCGTGGCGGCCAGGTCGGGGCGGGCGTCCACCGCCATCACGCTGGCGGATCTGTGTTCGGCGAGGAACCGGGTGTTGCACTCCAGGAAGTTGCCGGCGCCGAACTCGACCGCTCTGGGCCGGGACAGATCGAGGAAGTCGCAGAGATAGTCGAGAATGCCGTCTTCGCCCCATTGGCTGTAGACCGGGACCTCGGCGTCCCAGAGATGCCGGAACGTGGGCCGGGCGGCCTTCTGCGCCATGATCGCGCCGACCCCGGTCCGGTAGCCGGCGCGCTCGTCGACGGGCTCCCGTTCGATCACCGCGCGGGCCCTGCCGGCGAGACTGCTCGCCCGGGAACGAAGTGCGCGACCGGTTGCTTGCGAACGAAGTGACATGACCACCGGTCCTCATCGGAGACACGACCCAGGTAAACCGCCGCCGCGGCCGGCGATGTCCGGCGTAGTCAAGCGTCGCGCGCGGCGGTAGCTCCGGGAAGCGCATCGGCACTACGGCGATCGCAGGGGTTCCCCGGCGGCGGGTCCGAGACGCGCTCGCCGACACGTCCCGTCGACCGCACCCGCACGCGACGTAGTGCTCTTGGCGCGTCAGCAACGTCTCCCGGCTCCGTAACGTCGGTGCTGGCCAGTGGGCGCCGGCACCGGTCCCGGAGGACGGTCGGGCAGGTCGCGACAGCACTAGGGGGACGCTCGTGTCGATTGGTGATCTGGTCCTCGCGGTGCGACGCCATCTGCCGGTGTTTCTGGGCTGCGTCGTCCTGACCGTTGCGATCGGCGCCTATCTCGCGTATTCCGCGCCGCGGTCCTACACCGCGCAGACCCAGTTGTTCGTCTCCAGCACCGGCACCGAATCCGGCGCCACCTCGCTGCAGGACAACAGCCTCGCCCAACAGCGGGTGCCGTCGTATGCCGCGCTGGTGAGTTCGCCGATCGTGGCCGACGCGGTGGTCAAGCAACTCCGCCTGCCGCAGAGCGCGGCGGCGGTCGCGCAGCGCATCGAGGCCTCCAGCCCGCTGGACGTCGCCGTCATCGACGTCACCGTGCACGACAGCACGGCCCGCGGCGCGTACGACATCGCGACGGCCGTCGGGGCGGTCTTCGGGACGGTCGTCGGGCGCATCGAGGCCGCCCCGACCGGCGCCAGTCCGATCAAGGTGACGGTTGTCCGCCCGCCGGTGCAACCTGTGCAGCCCACCGGAACGGGGGCGCTGCCGAAGCTGCTCCTCGCCCTCCTGCTCGGACTGAACCTGGGGGCCGTCGCCGCCGTGGTCCGCGACCGCACGGACACCCGCGTGAAGGACCCCGAGGACCTCCGGACCAACCTCGGGCTGCGACCGCTGGCGACGATCGCGCTGGACTCCGCCGCTGATCGGGCGTCGCCGGCGCAGGCCAGCTGGCCGTCCCCGGCACCGGCCGAGGGCTTCCGCACCCTGCGTACCAACCTGCTGGTGCTGCTGTCGTCGCGGGGACTGCGCTCGGTGCTGGTCACCGGACTGCACGCCGGCGACGGGTCATCGGCGGTCGCCCGCGACCTCGCCGTGGCCCTCGGACTGGCCCGCGTCCGGGTGCTCCTGGTCGAGGCGAACCTGCGCCAGGCGACGATGGCACGGCGCTGGGGCCTGGACGAAGGGTCCGGCCTCTCCGCGGTCCTGTCCGGTGCCACCGACGTGCGCGACGCCATCAGGCCGTGGCGCCCCGGCATGGCGGACCTCCCGGCCGGCATGGTCGACCTCCCGGCCGGCATGGACCTCCCGCCGGGGATGGTGGACCTGCTGCCCGCCGGGCCGCCCGTGGCCAACACCAGCGAGCTGCTCGCGTCCCAGGCGATGAGTGACCTGATCGGGAAGCTGGAAGGCGACTACGACCTGGTGCTGTTCGACGCGCCGGACCTGCCGCGGGTCAGCGACGCGACGGCGCTGGCCACCCGGACCGGTGGGACGGTCCTGACGGTCTGGCAGGGCCGGACCGGCCGCACCGAGGTGCGCCAGGCGCTACAGGCACTGCGGGACGTCGATGCCCGGGTTCTGGGCGCCGTGGTGCTGCGGGGCCGGCCCGGCCAGGTGCAGCGGTGGCGGGGCGCGCCGGTGGTCCGGACCGACCAGGACACCTCGCCGGTGGACGAGGAAACGTCCCCGATCTGGCCGCAGCCGGGCAGTCGCCTGCACCAGCGGCTCGGGCTCACCGCGGTGCCGCACCACGACGTCCCGGACCGGGGGGGCCTGGCCAGCGTGGGCATCGGACGGGACCGGCCGGCGGAGCCGGACGCCCGGGACACGTCCGTCGACGAGCCGGCGCCGCGACAACGGCAACCGCCCGCCGGCCAGTGAGCCGTCCAGGACGACCGACCCGCGCCATGTCCACCGCACCGGGAGGTGACCAGACCATGTCCGCACGGCTCCCCACCGCATCCGACCCGGCCACCGGCGACAGCCCCTTTCCCGCCCCGGGTCCCGGCCCGGCCCCGGCGCGGCGACCCGGCCGACCCGACCGGCTCCGGTGGTACGTCAGCCGACTGTGGTCGATGCCGCCCCGCGAGGTCCCCTTCCGGGTCGTCGAACAGGTGCGACGGCTGCGAGGGCGCACGGCTGGCGGGGCCCGCCCACCCGGTTCCGTCCGGC
This sequence comes from Catenuloplanes sp., assembly GCA_036386695.1. GTDB lineage: Bacteria > Actinomycetota > Actinomycetes > Mycobacteriales > Micromonosporaceae > DASVVF01. The sequence goes on from DASVVF010000017.1 coordinate 12,984, forward strand.
GGCGGGACACCGGACTCGGCGCCCTGATCCGCGACTGGGCCACCGAGCCGGCGGTCCCACGGTTCTGGCAGGACCGGGCCGGGGCCGTCGCCGACGGCGCTGTCCACGTCTTCGGCGTTCGCTGCCCGCTGTCGTCAGCCGGGGTGCCGGACTGGAACGTCGACCCGCGCACCGGTCACCGGTGGCCGGACCGGTACTGCTTCGACATTCCGTTGCACCGCGACGGCGTGGACGTCAAGCACGTCTGGGAAGTGCACCGGTTGCAGTATCTGCTGCCGGTGGCGGCGCACGCCGCCGCGACGGGTGACCGGGACGCCGCCGACCTGTGCGGCCGGCACCTGCAGCGATGGCTGGACGACAATCCCGCACATCGGGGGGTCGCCTGGCGCAGCGGCATCGAACTGGCCGTCCGGTCCCTGTCCATGGTCCTGCTGCTGGAGTTGGTGGCGGGCCCGGGGGAACCGTGGCAGCGGTTGGAGGCGGCGGTGGCCCGGTCGGTGTGGGAGCACGCCGAATGGATCGCCCGCTTCCCGTCGCGGTACTCGTCGGCGAACAACCACCGGATCGCTGAGCTGGCCGGACTGCTGGTCCTCGCC
>DASVVF010000018.1:0-3930 GCA_036386695.1 Catenuloplanes sp.
GCCGGGGCCAGAGCCGGACGCCGGCACTGAGCTGCCAGGGCGCCGACCCGACCCCGAGGAGGCAGAAGCCCAGCAGGGCCAGGGTCCGCACCCCTTCCAGGCCAGCCCCGAGAGCGGCCCCGCCGATCAGCAGAAAGCCCAGGCTCAACCCCGCGATGACCAGTCGGTGCACCGCCGTCCGCGCCGACAGCGCCGGGGTGGCCTGCCCACGCGGTCGCGGGTCGACCGTGCCGGCGCCGTCCACGGGAGCCGGGGCCACCGCTGAAGGCCGGTTCACGTCCGCCTCCGCTCGCCGGTCGGTCGACCCGCCGGATGGCTGGGGCCAGGGGTCAAGACAGCCGCCCGCGTACGGCCCGGACCCGCCGGAACACGGTGGTGCGCAGCCGTTCCCGGCGCCAGGACCGGGGTGCGCCCCGACCGGCCAGCCAGCCGTCGACCACCGCCTGTCCGGTGTCCGCGAGCACCGTCAGGCGGGCCCGGGCGTACGGGTCGTCCCGGTCGTGACTGAAGGCGTTCTTGACCGCGTAACAGTTGGCATAGCCGGCGTCCCGGACCAGGCCCCGGACGCCGCGGTTGAAGCTGCCGTGCGGGTAGGCGAAGCTCGCCGGGACGCTGCCCAGCAGTTGCGCCAGGTGGTCCCGGCTGCGCCGGATCTCGTCGTCGGCGGCGCTGAGCGGCAGCAGATCCAGGTGCGGGTGACGGACGGAATGGGCGCCGATCTCGACCGGTCCACCGAACAGGTCGCTCAGCGCCGACTCGGACAGCATGTTGGGCAGGCCGAGTTGCCCGGTGGTGACGTACAGCGTCGCGGGCAACGACCGCTCCCGCAGCAGCGGCAGGACGAGCTCGGCGAAGCTGGCGTACCCGTCGTCGAAGGTCACCGCGCACCGCGGGCGCGCGGTTTGGCTCCCATCGAGGAGCACGGCGTCGAGGGCGGACGCGCAGAGCACCGCACGACCGGAGCGCAGCACCGCGTCCAGCTGAGCCGCCAGGTCGTCCACCCGGATCTCCCACGGGCTCGACGGCGCACCACGCACGACGTCGTGGTAGAGCAGGATCGGGGTCACGGCGGGGTCGGGTTCGCTAGACATGGAGCTGGCCTCCCAGCTGACTCGTTGACGACTCCGGTGCCACCGGGCGGGTCCGCTCCCGCAGGTAGCCGAGTCCGGCCGCTCCGACGCCGGTCACGATCGCCACCGCCGTGGCCAGCCCGGCACCCCGACCGTGCAGCGCGCGCCGCAGCTCCCGGGCGAGCGCCCTGGGCAGCACGAGCCGCAGGTACGCGCGCTCACTGGCCAGGGCGTCACCGGCCCCGACCAGACCGGCGACCCGGGCCTTGGACCGGCCCTCGCCGAAGCACCGGCGCAGGAAATAGCCGACCGTGACGCGGTCCGGGGAGACCCGGTGGCGCACCACGGCGGTCGGCAGGTAGAGGATCCGTGCGGTGGGGACGGCCTGCCGCAGCCGGATACACAGCTCCGTCTCCTCGCAGCCCACCGGTGACCGCCCGATGCGGCCGACCGACGAGTCGAACAGGCCGGCGAGGGCGAAGGCGCCCCGGCGGAAGACCATCGCGGCGCCGATCACGTTGCGCACCTCGGCGCGCTGACTCGGTAGCCCCCGGTACGAACATCCGACGACCCAGTCGAACTCCGGGGGGAACCAGACCGGTCGGCCTCCGCCGGGCCATTGTGGCTGGGCGGCTGAGCCGACCGCCAGCACCTGCGGTGCGGTGAGGGCGGTGAGGCACTCGTCGAGCCAGCCGGCGGCCGCGACGGCGTCGTCGTCGAGGAAGGCGATCGCCGCGCCGCCGCTGTGCCCGATGCCGCTGTTGCGGGCCCCGGACAGGCCGGGCGGGTGTTCGCTCGCCACCACGCGTACCGCGGGCTGGTGGCCGAACCGCGCGGCGGCCCGGCGCCGTAGCGGCTCGTTGTGGTCGGTCACCACCAGGCACTCGTCCCCGTCGTCGAGTTGTGCGGTCACCGACCCGACGGCCGCCACCAGGTCCGTCCACCGGCCCTCCGTGTAGGTGCAGATCACCACGGACACCGACGGGCGGGTGAGCCGGCGCGCGGGCCGTGTCACGTGGCCCCCTCGGCACCGGGGGCGGGTTGGGCGACCAGGCGGGGCGTCCGGTCGGGTTCGCGGGCGGGCGGTGCGACGGACCGGGCGGTTGGTGCGGATCCGGCCGTGGCCGACGGGGGCTGCGGGGGCGCGCTGCGGAACCGTTCGTAGAGGATCGTGACCAGGGCGCGGAACCCGTCGCGGAAGGTGCGCAGGTTGCTCGTGCCGAAGCGTCGGTTGCTCTCGAAGCTGGGGATCTCGCGGACGACCAGCCCGGTCCGGGCCACGCGGGTGTTGATCAGCGTCTCGACCTCGAAACCGTCGCCCCACCGGGCGGGTGTGCTGGTGTCGCCGGGGTCCGGCAGCGCGAACACCGGAACGCAGTGTCGACGGAACGCGTTGTATCCGTAGCACAGGTCGGAGTACCGGGTGCCGAACAACACGTTGGTCAGGCCATTGAGCGTGCGGTTGCCCCACCGGCGGACCACGGTGATGTCGTCGCTGCCGCCGCCGGCCAGGAACCGGCTGCCTTTGACGTAGTCCGCACCGTTGTCCAGCGCGACGACGAACCGACTGATCTCCGCGGGGTCCATCGAGCCGTCGGCGTCCATCATCACGATGTAGTCGCCGCGGCATGCGGCGAACCCCGTGGCGAGGGCGTTGCCCTTGCCTCGACGTGACTGCCCCATGGTGACGATATCGGGACACATCTCGCGCGCCACCGCAATGGTGTCGTCGACGGAACGTCCGTCCACGAGTATCACCTCGAAGACGTCATCGGGAATGAGGCTCAAGACGTACGGCAGATTCAGCGCCTCATTCAGTGCCGGTATCACGACGCTTATCCGGGGACCGGTGATGGGTTGGGTATTCGGCATCTGTCGATCCTGCGGAACAATAGTCCCGCGGCCCTCCAAAGCGGACATTCCACTCCCGTCGCACGGCCTGCCGCCACCTTTCGCCAATGTTATTGGCGGCGCATAAATGAGGTTGCCATCTGTAGCCGGGCAATTACAGTGGCAATTGTCATGAATACCATGAACGTTCCTCATGTTTCCTGAATGCAGTTCCCCCCGCCGGTGCGGGCTAAATGCTCCGGGGTCCTACGATGTCGCGAGAATTGTCGAAAGATCGCGCGGATCCGGTCGGCCGGCTTACCGGAGCCAGCCATCCCGGCGGACGATGCGGATGGCGTCGATGCGGTTGCGGGCGCTGGTCTTGGCGATGACCGAGGACAGATAGTTCCGGATGGTCCCGGGAGCCAGCCGCAGCCGGGCCGCGATCTCCGCGACCGTCGCCCCCTCGGCTGCGAGCCCCAGGACTTCCAGCTCACGGGTGTTTATCCGCCGGTGGGTCGCGATCATCGCGACGTCCAGGCGGGGATGGCCGACCGGCTCGCCGGCCGCCAGTCGGCGGATGGCCCCGGCCAGTGCGGCGGGCGCGTCATCCCGGACCAGGAAGCTCATCCCGACCGACCGGCGGCGCGGCGGCAGCATGCCCGGCTTGCCGGGGTCCACCAACATCAACAGCCTGGCACCGGGCAGCTCGGCCCGGAGGTCGGCGACCGTGGGCAGGACCTGACTGACCATGTAGTCGGTATTGATCAGTACGACGCTCGGGGAGAAGGCGACCGCGCCGGCCGCTACATCGCCATCGAAACCGAGGTGCCCGACGAGTTCGATGTCCGGGTGTCCGGCGAGGATCGGACGCAGTTCACCGAGGGCGAAGTGCCCCTCGCCGATGACCAGAACCCGGATCGCCACTGGGCACCCTTTCCGCCCCACCGGGGCCACACGTTGGACGCAGATAACGGACACTTGCTGACACGTCGGGCGTCCAACAATTACCAGCGACTCATCGATGGTA
>DASVVF010000019.1:0-4578 GCA_036386695.1 Catenuloplanes sp.
AACCGGTTCGCCGAGAGCAAAGAGATCTTCGACGAGATGGTCCGCACCTTTGAGCTGACCGAAGCGGGCTGAGCCGCGCCGGTCGGCCCAATGTGGTCGCCAACCGTGCTATCAACAACCATGGCGCCCGACACCACGCACGTTGCCGAACTGCGCGCGCGGGCCGAGAGCTGGCTCGCCGACGACCCCGACCCGCTGACCCGCACCGAGCTGCGTACGGTGATCGACCGCCTGCCGGCCAGCGCCGCGGAGCTGGCCGACCGGCTGGCCGGGCCGCTGCGGTTCGGCACCGCCGGGCTGCGCGGCGTGCTGCGGGCCGGACCCAACGGCATGAACCTCGCCGTCGTCACCCGCGCCGCCGCCGGCCTGGTCGACTGGCTCGCCGGGCGGGACGCCGCCGGCCCGCTGGTGATCGGCTACGACGCCCGGCACGGCTCCGCCGCGTTCGCCGCCCAGACCGCCCGGGTGGCCACCGGGGCCGGCCGGGAGGCGCTGCTGCTGCCCGGCCCGCTCCCGACCCCGGTGCTGGCGTACGCGGTGCGGGCCCTCGACGCGGCCGCCGGCGTGATGGTCACCGCCAGCCACAACCCGCCGCAGGACAACGGCTACAAGGTGTACCTCGGGGCCGGCCTCGGTGGCCCGGGCGGAGCCGGAGCCCAGATCGTGTCGCCGGTCGACGCCCAGATCGAGGCGGCGATCCAACGGGTCGGCCCGCCCTCGGCGGTGCCCCTCGGCGGACCCGGGCGGGTGCTCGGCCCGGAGCTGCTCACGTCCTACCTGGACGGCGCCGCCGCCGTGGTCGACCCGACCGGCGCCCGGCAGCTCACCGTCGCCTACACCGCGCTGCACGGGGTCGGGGCGGCGGTGCTGCTGGCCGCCTTCACCCGGGCCGGCTTCGCCGCGCCGACGGTCGTGGCCGAGCAGGCCGAGCCGGACCCGGACTTTCCGACGGTGCCGTTTCCCAACCCGGAGGAACCCGGCGCCGTCGACCGGTTGCTGGGGTTGGCCGCGTCGGCCGGCGCCGACCTGGCCATCGCCAACGACCCCGACGCCGACCGGTGCGCGGTCGCCGTACCGGTGCCCGGGCCGGGGGCGGGGGCGGGCGGTTGGCGGATGCTGCACGGCGACGAGGTCGGCGTGCTGCTCGCCGACCACCTGATGCGCCGGGGGGTGTCCGGCACCTTCGCTGCCACCGTCGTGTCCTCGGCGTTGCTGCGCGCCCTGTGCGCCGCGCGCAACCGCCCGTACGGGGAGACCCTGACCGGGTTCAAGTGGATAGTCCGGGCGGCCGACGATCTGGCGTACGGCTACGAGGAGGCGCTGGGTTACTGCGTGGCACCCGGGCACGTCCGGGACAAGGACGGCATCACGGCCGCCCTGCTGGTCGCCGAGCTGGCCGCCGGCCTGAAAGCCGAGGGGCGGACGCTCACCGACCGGCTGGACGAGCTGGCCGCCGAGTTCGGGGTGCACGCCACCGACCAGCTCGCCGTCCGGGTCGACGGGATCGACGAGATCGCCACCACGATGGCCCGGGTCCGGGCCAAGCCCCCGCAGACCCTGCTCGACGAGCCCGTGACGGGGGTCGAGGACCGGCTGCCCGACGCCGACGTGCTGGTCATCCGGACCGGCAACGCCCGGGTGGTGGTCCGCCCGTCGGGCACCGAGCCGAAACTCAAGGCGTACCTGGAGGTTGTCGAACCGGTCGTCGAGGGTGACGTGGCCGCCGCCCGGGAGCGGGCCGCCGCCACGGTGCGGGCGCTGCGCACCGAGACGGCCGCCGCCCTGGGCATCTGGTAGAGACGGGGCGCGGCGGCCGCCCAGCCGCGCTGTTGCAGGACGCGGCGCCGGGTTCAGCCGCGCTGTTGCAGGGCGCGGTAGTCGACCTTGCCGCTGGACAGCAGCGGGAGGTGGTCGATGCCGCGCACGGCGAAGCCGGACGAGTGCAGTCCGATCCGGCCGCTGAGTTCCCGGCGGATCTCGGCGCACCGGTCCGACGGCGCGCCCTCGGCCCACACCACGATCCGGTCGTCGCCGCCGACGGCCGCCACCGCCCCCCGGTGCTGCAACATGCGCTCCACGTCGTCGAGGCTGATCCGGACGCCGAACACCTTGCTGAACCGCTGGGTCCGCCCGGTCAGGTACAGCAGCCCGTCGGCGTCCAGCCGGCCGACGTCACCGGTGGCCAGCACCCCGCCCAGCTCGTCGCCGCGAGCCAGGTCAGCAGCCGAGCTGGCATAGCCCATCATCACGTTGGGTCCGTGGTAGACGATCTCGTCACCGGCACCCACGCTGAACCGTCCACCGGGGATGGCGGCACCGGCGGAGTCGGCGCGGTCCGGCAGCCGACCCGGCGGCAGGATCGCCATCCGGCCGGCCTCGGTCTGCCCGTACATCACGACCAGCTCGCCGCCGTGGGCCCGCATCCGCTGGTGGAAGTCCACCACCAGGTCCCGACGCAGCCGGCCGCCGGCCTGGGTGAGGGTTCGCAATGACGGGTACGCCGCCGGGTCGAAGCGGATCCGGGACAGCATCTCGTACTGGTACGGCACGGCGGCCAGCGAGGTGACCCGGTGGTGCCCGACCGTCGCCCAGAAGTCCCGGTCCAGCAGCCCGCGCCGGTCGAGGACCACGGTGGCGCCGGCGCTCAGGTGGGTGTTCAGCACGGTCAGGCCGTACGTGTAGTAGAGCGGGAGGCTGGTGACGGTCACCTCGTCCGCGGTGATGCCCAGGGCGGCGGTGACCGCGACGACGTTGGCCAGCAGGCCCCGGCGGGACAGCCGGACCAGGCGGGGACTGCCGGTCGAGCCGGAGGTGGCCAGCAGCAGCCCGAGGTCGGGGTGCCCGGTGTCGGTCGGTCCGGTACCGGCGGGGGTGGCGGCGCGCCAGATCGGGCCGGGCGGCTCGCACCGGTCGGCGGTGTACCCCGGTGGGGACGGGTGGTCGCCGACGCCGGTCACCACGGCGGGGCGGTACCGGCCGACGAGGTCGTGCAGGACGTCGGCCGGCAGGGCCGGGTCGAGCAGGGCCACCGGCCGGCGGGCGGACAGGGCGCCGAGGTAGCCCAGCACCGCGTCCACGGTGCTCGGCATGAGCGCCACGACCAGCCCGGGCGGCAGGGCCGCGAGGGCGGCGGCGGCCGCGTCGACCGCCGCCCGCAGGGCCGCGCCGGCGAGCACCACGCCGGTCTGCCCGTCCACCAGCCGGGCGTCCGGGTGCGGCAGCACCGTCAGCGGCTCCGGGGGCGCGGCGGCCGGGTGCGGGGGCGCGGGCGGCGGGGGGATCAAATGACCAGGCCGCCGTCGACGCCGAGCACCTGGCCGGTGACGAACCCGGCGGTGAGCAGGAAGGTGACCGCCTCGGCCACGTCCTGCGGGGTGCCGAGCCGGCCGAGCGCGGTCTGCCCGACGCGCTCCTTGCGTTGCTGGTCGTCCAGCGTGGCGAGCAGGTCGGTGTCGATGAACCCGGGGGCCACCGCGTTGACCCGGATGCCGGCCGGGCCCAATTCCTTGGCCGCCGAACGGGCCAGTCCGAGCAGCGCCGCCTTGCTGGCCGCGTAGATCGCCTGACCGGGCGCCCCGGTCGAGCCCAGCACGGAGGAGACCAGGACCACCGCCGGACCGGGTGCCCGGCGCAGCAGGCTGACGCAGCTCTGCAGGGTGTGCGCGGCGCCGACGGCGTTGACCGCGAAGAGCCGTTCGACCGCCGCGGCGCTCATCATCCCCAGCAGCGCGGCGTCATGGATGCCGGCGTTGACGACCAGGGCGTCGAGCCGCCGGAACCGGTCGAAGACCTGCCGGGCGACGAGCTTGACGGCGCCGGCGTCGGCCACGTCGCCGTAGACCGGCAGCACGGGCACGCCGTACGCCTGGGCGATCCCGGCGGCGGCACGCTGCGCCGAGGCCTCGGTGTGGGCGTGTACGGCGATCGCGTACCCGCTGGCCGCCAGCCGGTCGGCGACGGCCCGGCCGATGCCCCGGGACGCCCCGGTGACCAGGGCGACCGGCGGGGTCGGCGCGGCGGGGGTTCCGGGGGCCGCGGGGGTACCGGGGGCCGCGGGGGTACCGGGGGCCGCGGGCTCAGGCGGGGAAGTCAACGCCCTGCCGCTCAAGGATCTTGCGCGCCTGCTCGAACGAGCTCAGGCCGAGCACGTCCTCGGTGTCGATCATCACGTCGAAGCGCTGTTCCAGCGCGGCGACCAGCGCCATGTGCGCCAGCGAATCCCACTGGTCGATGGCGCGGTACTCCAACCGGTCCACCGGGGTGTCCGCGGGCAGGTCGAGCGCTTCGCGGAAGACCTCCCGCAGTTGCTCAAGGTTGGCCACAGCAGCTCCTCGCAGGTCTGGTCGTTTTTCCCCGGTTGTTTAACGAACGATCCGGCCGGTTGGTCGTTAGGAGAGTGACCGAGCATTCGCGCAGAACAGGGGGGTTGCCGGTGACCGTGTTGAGCGGATCATCCATTTTGATCACGGGCGGGACGGGCTCCCTGGGCCGCGCCTTCCTCAGGCACGCCCTCGACAACTTCGACCCGCAGCGCCTCGTGGTGTTCTCCCGCGACGAACTGAAGCAGTACGAGACCCG
>DASVVF010000020.1:0-14836 GCA_036386695.1 Catenuloplanes sp.
CGTGTTTCCTGTTCATCGCGTGTCTCCAGGGGGGCCGTCTACTCGGATGGGTAGAACGGTAGGAATCCGCCGGTCACGGCACAGGACACGATGGTCAGCGGCCACCCCTGTCCTTCGGCAGGGGTCGCCGCTCCTTCGGCAGGATGGCCGTCGTGGTGGTGTGGCGGCGGCCGGTCAGGTCGGCCGGGTAGGGCGGGCACGGTGGTGTGCCGCCGGCGGACAGTCCGGGCCTACCGCCGCAGAGACGCGACCGGCGATGTCCGGGCGGCGCGTACGGCCGGCGACAGCCCGGCGAGGGCGCCGAGTACGGATCCGCCGAGGCAGGCCAGCAGGGCCGCGTTGACGTCGAGGATGGGGGACCACCCGTTGCCGAACGACACACCGACCACGACGAGAGCGCCGACGAAGACGCCCACGACGGATCCGAACAGCCCGAGGAGCATGGACTCGCCGAGCAGTTGCAGCAGGATGTGACTGGACCGGGCCCCGATGGCCTTGCGCAGGCCGATCTCGGATATCCGGTTGGCGACGCTGGCGCTGGCCGATGTGCCGATGGAGATGAGTCCGATCAGCAGGGCCGCGCCGGTCAACGCGAGGGTGAGGACCCGGACCGGGGCCTCCAACTGCCGGCGGAACCCCTGTGGGTCCGGCGGGGCGACGACGGTGAGTAGTTGGGGATCCTGCGGGCTGAGGGCGACGGCGACCTGGTGCGACAGCGCGCTCGCCGCGCCCGGGGCGGTCGAGATGATCACGCCGCACCGGACGTCATCCTGGCTGATCGAGCCGCTGAACAGCCGGGCCGCCGACGAATGCGGCATGAGTACGGCGTCCAGCGCCTCCGGTCGCCGTACCAGGTCGTCGAAGACGCCGATCACCGTTATCGGCTTTCCGGCGACCTGGACGGACAAACCCACCTGCGGGCCGCCGAGCCGCTCAGCCAGCCGCTGCGAGATCAGCCCGACCGCGTCCCGGCGGGCAGTGTGCCCGTCGTCAGGTAACCGCCCAGCGACCAGCCGCGGCCCCAGGACGGTCAGGCTGCCGGGATCGACGCCCACGACGGGGACGGTCGCCTGGGCGACCTCGTCGGCTCCCCGGGTGACTTCCCGATCGCGGATGAAGTGGTAGGGCCCGGCCGCGGTGACACCGGACAGCCGGGTGACGTTGCCGATCTTCGCTTCGGGGCAGAGCAACCGGTCCTTCGCCGCGGCCAGGGACACCCCGGGTTCCTGGGTGACGGACACCTCGGTCGCCCGGGCGGCGTCGAACGCGTCGGACACCTGATGGCTCAACGTCGCGGCGAGACCATAGGTCGCCACGAAGGCCGCGCTGGCCAGCACGACGCCGGACGCGGTCCCGGCGGCCCGGACCGGGGAGCAAGCCAGGGACTGCAGGATCTCCCGCACCAGGTCGGTGATCCGCAGACGCGACCGGGGGCCGACGCGCTTCGTCATGCTCCGGGATGCCCGTCGTCGGGGTCGACGCGGCCGTCGCGGAGTCGGATGACCCGCCCGGCGGTGGCGGCGACCTCGGCGTCATGGGTGACGACGACCACGGTGATGCCGTCCGCGTGCAGATCGGCCAGCACCGACATGACGTTCGCCGCGTTCTCGGAATCCAGATTGCCGGTCGGTTCGTCACACAACAGCAACCGTGGCTCGCCCATCAGGGCGCGGGCGATAGCGACCCGCTGGCGTTCCCCACCGGACAGTGTGTTCGGCCGTGCGGTCGCGCGGTGCGACAGGCCCAGCCGATCCATCACCGCCGCGGCACGCGCCTCCCGGCGCTTCCTGCTCCACCCGACGTATACCGCGCCCAGCGCCACATTCTCCGCGACGGTCCGGTGTTCGATCAGGTGGAAGGCCTGGAAGACGAACCCGAAATGATGCGCGCGTAAGGCACACAGCTGCGCTTCCGGGCTGCGCGAGATGTCCGTGCCGAGTAATTCGTACCGTCCGGTGTCGGGGCGGTCGAGCAGGCCGAGAATGTTGAGCAGCGTCGACTTGCCGCTACCCGAGCGACCCACGATGGCGAGCCAATCGCCACCGCGGATGTCCAGGTCGACGTGGTCGAGGGCGGCGCGTTCATTGCCGTAGTGCCGGGTGACCCGCTGTAGACGGACAAGGGGCCCACTCATCAGGGATGGCCGGCGCCGCGGGTGCCCGCCACCACCGTGGTCCCGGCCGTGAGGGGTGCGGCGGTCGACAGGATCTGACACCACCCCGCGACACACGGACCGAGCTTGATCGCGACGTCGGCGCCGCGCCGGTCGCCGTCGGCCAGGGTGACCCGGGAGGCGCCGCTCTCGTCGGTGTAGACAGCCGTGGTCGGCGCGGCCAGGACCGGCTCGGGGGCGACAGCGGAGTCGATGGTGACCTTCAGGTCGTCGGGCAGGCCACTGAAGCTGGCGCCGTCGGCCGCCTGCAACGTGACCGGTCGTCCGCTGGCGCCGGTGTCCCGGTCGGTCGTGTCGGCGGAGCCGATGGCGCTCACGGTGGCGGGCACACTTCGATTGGTGGCGTCGTCGACGATCATCGCCTGGTCCGCGACCCGCAGCCGCCCGGCCGCGGCCTTGTCGACCAGCGCCCGCACGGCCGGCGGCGTCGCGTCGCACACGACCAGGACGACGTCCGGCCCGCTGACCTCCGAGCCGACCGCCAGTGGGACGTGCGAGACCTTGCGGCCGACGCGATCCGTGCGCAGCAGCCAGCTCTGTTTCATGACCAGGCCGCTGGTGTCGCCGGACTTACCGCCGAGCAGGCTGGGATAGCCCCGCTCGGAGAAGAGCCGCCAGGCCGCCTGTCGCATGGCGGTGTCCGCCACATCGCGGCCGCCGCCGAGGTAGCCGTGCCGGGTGAGAAACGACGAGATGGCCCGCACGTCGGGACCGCGGGTCCCGACCAGCACGTCCCGGAACGGGCGGAACGGCAGTTGGGCGGTCAGGACGGGCGCTCCGGAAACCTCGAAGATGACCTGGGCATCGCGCAGCTTCTCGCCTCGCCGTACGCGGACGTCGGTGACGACGGAATCCGCGCCCGCCAGGGCGCCCGGGGCGGTGAGGTTGACACCGCCGCCCTTGGTGGGACGGCCACGGGTCACGACCTGGTCGACCAGAGCGCGCATCTCCAGGCTCGCCGTCACGATCGACAACGGCGGAGGCTGGGCGTCGGCGATCGCCTGTCGCGGCGACTTGATTCTCGAGCCGGCCGCCACCCCGCCGCCGAGCAGCACGACGGCGACGATGACCAGGACCAACCACCTACGTCGTGGCGACCCGGGGCGCTGCGTCAACGAAGTACCTCTGGCGCCCGCTTGGCGAGATCACGGATTTCCCGGTTGAGTTCGGTTATCCGCTGCTCGTACCGGGCGACAATGGGCTCCTGGATCCTGATCGCTTCGGCCATCGACCTGTCGACCACCTTCAGGTCCACCCGGCACTTCGCCAGTGCGACAGCGAGATCGATCTCCTTGGGCAGTGGGGTGTACGACGCGGCGCCGCCCGGACCAGCGGCGGCTGCCGCCGTCTGCACCCCGAAAAGGCTCGCCGGCGATACCGCGGGATCGGACAACTTCGCCGGGTCGGCCGGCTTCCAACCGGCCGCCGCGGCACACTGGTGCTGTTCGACGGTCAGTTTGTCCTGGAAGACATTGAAGGTCGCGTAGAACGTACTGGACAATTCATTCACCAGTGCGGTGAATCTCTCCTGCTTCTCCTGGGTATCCGCTCCGAGCTTGGCCTGCGCCTGGGTGAAGCACTCCTGGAGCGCATCCGAGGTCGCCTGGGATGCCCGGGGCGGGCGCGTTTCGGTGGTGACCGGTCCGTCGTGGAGCCCGTTGCGTCGGGCCGCTACTTCGGTTACATCGCCCATCAACGCCGGCTTCTGAAGGATGCGGGAGCCGCTGTCGTAGATCGGCCGCTCGGCGACCTTGAAGCCGCGCTTGGCCGCGCAGGAGACCTGAAAACGCCAGATGGCCGAATCGATCGAATCAAAGGCCTTGAAGTCGATGATCTCGAAGGCCTGGGTGCTACCCAACGGCCGCTGCGGTGCGGCCGAGCCGGCGGGGTCGACGGTGCCGGCGGGCGGTTCGGCTGAGCCGCAGCCGGAGATCGAGACCGCGGTGAGCAATGCCGCGAGGCACAGGCGATGAAGGCGCGTCGTCAATATCGTTCCACATCCTGCAAGGGGGGCGTGCCGGGCTTTCGCCCGACACGCCTCGCCAACGAAACTACCGGGAGTCAGACTCCGCCGAGCCGGCAACGCCAGTGGGCGTCGTTCTTGTCGTTCAAGCTGGCGCCAATGTAGACGAAGCTCGCCGCTCCCCGGCGGAACGTCTGGCTGGCCCGCACGGTGGAACCGTTGTAGTCCACCTCGATAACGTCACACATGGTGTCACGGTTGCGGATCGACGAGGCGTCATCATGGACCTTCTGCCCGATTCTGTCACCGGTCCTGACCACGGTCCAGGTCCCGGAATCGGTGCCGCCGTCCCAGAAGTGGCGCTGATGGACGCCCGCGGGATATGCGCGGTCAAGGCAGATCTCGCCTGAGTTGCAATCAGGATTGGAATCCCCGATATCGGCCGACGCCGGAGCGCTGATGCCGACAAAAATGGAGCTGAATACAATACTCGCCGCTAGTAAAGCGGCGCTTGGCTTCGAGCGCAGCAAAGCTATTCCCCCCCATTGACGTGCAGTGCGGCACACCCTTTCATTGATCCAAGGTGATGTCAAGTTACGCGATTGCCCGGGCATTGGAGCAGCGTTTTGTGGGGGATACGTATCGCGACCCGCTCGATGTCCGTATTGGCTATTTTTCGGTGCTGGCCGGCACCTCGAAGTCGTAGCTGAAGCTCTCGAACTTCACTTTCACGAGAACTTTGCCGCCGCTTGCAGGCTTTCCCGCCTTTTCGCATACGACTTCAAACGTTTGATTGGAGGTGGCCGGGAGTCCCGGGAGGGGCGTTGCTACCGTGCCCCTGGCAATCTGCCGGCACTGCGCCACCTTCCCCGCGCTGTCGCGGTAGCCATACAGGGTGCCCGCCGGGCCTACGACCTCCAGTTCGATGTTGCCCGGCGAAGTCACCTTGGTACTCAAGACCCGTATCGCGGTCGGCCCGAATTCAGGTGCGCTGGCGTCCCCGGAAGCGTCGGGGGAGCTGTCTGGTGACGGCGGCCGCACATCGGCGGTGGCTGGCGGCTGCGGCTGGGTAGCCGGCGCTGTCGGTGAGGAATCTGTTCGGCTGCTCGACGAACAACCAACGAGCGCGAGGCAGATCGTCAATGAGAAAACGCCCAACGGCGTCGTCCGACCGGGTCCAACTGGCGGCATCAGGATCCATTTCGAGACGATAGGTCGGCAGAGGCTAACTGGGGAAATGCATCTTGCCAACGCCTTGCCAGAGCGAGGTGCCTACCCGGGAGGGCGGTTACGGCGGGCAGATCGTGGCCTGTCTGCGATCCGCTGAACGCGGTAGTCGACAGTGCTCGCGCAGCGTACGGACAGTCGTGGCCCACCGGACTGCTCCCCTACACGTCCCGACCTCCGTGGGCTCCCCCGGTCCGAGACCTCCCGCCGGCGTGGGTTTGAGGTTCCCCGCTGGGACCGGCACGATGGTGGTGCCCCGGCGAACCATGGCGGGCCGGACAGCGATCCCGGGGAGGTGTCGGCGCGTGAGTGAGCCCATGGAAGCGGTCCGACGGCTGCTCGAGGACGGTTACCGGGCCCGACCCGAGGATCTGCCGGCGGCGCTGACCGCCGTGGCTCCGCTGCTCGGGGTGAAGACGCTGTGTTTCTACCTCGTCGACTACGAGCAGACGGCCCTGCGGCCGCTGTTCGGCAGCGAGGACGGGCCGAGCCGGGCCCTGCCCGTGGACGGCACCCTCGCCGGGCGGGCGTTCGCCACCATGCAGCTCGTCGAGACCGACAGCCCCGACGGGGCCCACCTGTGGTTGCCGCTGCTCAACGGTGCCGAGCGGCTGGGAGTGCTGGAGGTGCTCGCCCCGGAGCCGACCGGCGAGCCGGTGCGCCGGGACCTGCGTACGGTGGCCGCCGTCATCGCGGAACTGGTGGCGAGCCGGCGCCATCACGGGGACGCCATCGAGCACACCCGGCGCCGGATGCCGATGCAGCTCGCCGCGGAGATCGTCTGGAACCAGCTGCCGCCGCTGACGTTCGCCACCACCGACACCGTGGTCACCGCCGTCCTGGAGCCCTGCTACGACGTCGGCGGGGACGCGTTCGACTACGCCGTCAACGGCGACACCTTCCACGTGGCGCTCTTCGACACCGTCGGTCACGGCATCAGCGCCAGCGCCCTGACCACGCTGGCCGTCAACTGCTACCGCAACGCCCGGCGGTGCGGGCTGACGCTGTCCGACACCTACTGGTCGATCGACAAGTGGATCCGGGCCCAGTACCCGGGGGCCTTCGTCACCGCCGTCCTCGCTGAGCTGGACACCCGCACCGGCACCTACCGGCGGATCTGTGCCGGTCACCCCGGTGAGCTGCTGCTGCGCGACGGCCGGCTGGTCCGGCAACTGCCCGGCCCGAGTGCGCTGCCGCTGGGCCTGGGGCATATGCGGGGACGGCCACCGGACGTGACCGAGGAGGCGTTGCAGCCGGCCGACTGCGTCCTGCTGTACACCGACGGTGTCACCGACGCCCGCTCCGAGCAGGGTGAGTTCTTCGGCATCGAGGGTCTGGCCCGGTCGGTCACCCGGGCGCTGGCCGACCAGTCACCCCCGGCGGAGGCGATGCGCCGGCTGCTCCGGGCGATCATCGCCCACCAGCACGGCGACCTGCAGGACGACGCCACCGCCGTGCTGCTGCAGTGGCGGGCGGACTAGTTGGTGGTCCGCGGACCAGCGGGTGGTCCTCGGCGGTGCTTCGTTGGCCTAGGTGCTGCGTACTTCCCAGGTGTAGGTGACGCTGGTGGTCTGGCTCTGGGCCGACGGGTTGTCCTCGAGGGTGTAGGTGAACTTGAAGCGTCGGGTTGCCGTTGCTGAGGGGGCCCAGGTGCTGACGCCGTTGGTCCAGGAGGTGCGGGGGGCGGCGTAGAATGCCTCTAAGGTCTGATTGGCGAGGAGTGTCCAGCCCGTTGCGGCACCGCAGGTGGTGCTGGTGGCGCCTTCTTCGATTTTCATCGTGAGGTACAGGCCCAGGCTGCCTGTCGGGTCGTTCGAGTAGAGCTTCACGGTGCTGGCGACGTTGCCGGTGAAGGTGACGTCGATGCAGGCGTTGGCTGAGCTGCCGGGCACCAGTTGGGCGGACGGGCTGAACATCGCCGTTCCGGCTGTCGGTCCGCCGAGGCTGTCCGACATCGCGACGGTGCCGGCGCTCCAGGTGTTGCCCGGGTTGGTGGTCGAGGCGGTGAATGCCGCGCTGGACGCCTGCCAGACGAGTGCCCCGCTGGCCAACAGTCCTGTCACGACCGCTGCGGCGACGAGGGGGGCCGAGCGTCCAGAGCGAGTCTGGTCCGTCAAGTCTCGTTCCCCTGTCCGCCCGGGCACATGCCGGAATTCGTTGTCGGCGACGGCTTGTCCCAGCGACATCATCGGCAGGGGCGGACCGCAGTTGAGGTCACCTCAGGCCGCGGTCCGGATTGCCGACGAGGAGGTGGACAGCGACAACCGACAGCCCCTGGAGGCTCGCGATGCCAGCCACCGTCGAACGGCCGGCTCAACCGCCGACGACGCGCGCACCGGATCCCCAGGACTCCCTGCCGCCCGCGGCGCGACCGCCCGACCGGCTGAGGTGGCTGTGGGCCGCCCGCACGGTAGTCGGAATGGCCACCCTCAGCGCCATGGCCGGCCTGCTGTTCTGGGCGCTGATGCCGGTGGTGTTCGGGTGGCAGGCCGCCCTGGTGGTCAGCGGCTCGATGACGCCAGCGGTTCGCCCCGGGGACATCGTCGTGGTCGCCCCGCTGCCGACCGCCACGTTGGCCAGGGCCAGAGGGATGATCATCCTGGTTGACGATCCGGCCGTGCCCGGTGCACTCCTGCTACACCGCGTGGTCGGACACACCTCCGACGGTGCGCTCATCACCAGAGGCGACGCCAACCGCGAGAACGACCGGGCCGCTGTGCCGTTGGCCGACGTCCACGGAGCCGCCCGGCTCCGCGTCCCGTACGCCGGGCTACCCGTCCTGTGGCTGCGCACCGGGCACACCGGGCCGTTGGTGGCGCTGGCATTCGGCCTCCTGGTGCTGGCATGGCCCCAACCGCGACAACGTCACGCGACGGCCGACCCACCCACACCACAACCGGACCGGCACCACACCTGACCGCCACCACAGGGCCGGGGGGCCGAAGCTAGGGCGGGGCGGCCAAAGCTCAGCTCCGGTGGACCGGGGCCGACAGTACGACGTGAGCACTCAGGCGGGCGTGTTAGCGGCGGGGCGGGAGGCGCGCCGCCGGTGGGCTGTCGCCGCCACGCTGCTGGTCCTGGCCGGTGGAGCCGTTGTCCCGCTGTCGGCGGGGTCGGCGTTCACGAGTCGGCCGGGACAACACCACCGGCCCGGCGACCAGCCCGGTTCAGGTCCCCGGCACCACCTGGCTTCTGGTCGGTCACAGCCAGGGCGCCCAGACCATGCGATCCGATAGCGGGGGTGCGCCGAAAGCTCCACCGGGCCGGCCAGGGTCAGCAGCCAGGGGGCGGGCCTATCGTCGCCGGCGCCTCGGCGCCGGTCAGTCGGTGAAGTCGACCCCGGCGAGCTGCGCCTGCCGGAACGACGCCAGCCGTTCGGCCTGGCCGGTGATCGAGGCCCGGAGCGCAGCGGTTGCCGGGGCCCACAGCCGCACCTCGACGGTCAGCTTCTTCCCGGACCTACGCGGTCGCCAACTGCCGGTGATCTCGCCGTCGCGCAGCACCGCCCCGGGTCGACCGAGCACCGGCCACAGCTCCTTGGCCCGCGCCGGGTCGCCGACCAGGAACTGCCGGTCCCGGCCCTGCAGGAACAGGTCGAACGGCCCGAGCAGGCGGGTGGTGCGCGCCGGCCCGTCGTCCAGGCGATCCCGGTCGGCGGCGAGCACCCACCGGAGCTCCCCGTCGACCGGGACCTCGACGGCGTCGGACGGCCACCGTGCCTTGACGTCCTTGACCGGCGCGTCGAGGTACTCGGCCACGTGCTTCGGCGTCGCCGGGCCCAGCAGTCGCAGGTAGGCCCGGATGACGTCGAGGCGCTGCGGGACCCCGGTGGCGCAGGTGAAGCCGGCGATCCGCTGCAGCACCGGCGGTGACGTGCCCGGCCGCAGCTCCAGCCCGGCCCGCAGGGCGGCCAGGCGGAACGGCATCTCGTGCACGTGGGTGGCGTCGCAGGGCCGGCAGAACCGCAGGTACGGCGGGTTCAGCAACGCGCTCAGCCGCCCGGACACGTCCCCCTTGACCATCGGCGTGGTCACCACCGAACGCATGGCCGCGGCCATCGCGTCCAGCGCGGGCAGGATGTCCAGCCCGGCCGCCCGCAGTGGTTTCGCCGCGTCGTAGATCCGCTTGCCGGCGTCCGCGTCGGAGAACGGCTCCACCGCGGCGGCCACCCCGGGCAGGTCGGCGCGGCGGTAGAGGTGCGGCGCGCCCCGGATGGTCCAGACGTCGGCCAGCTCATCGCCGGGCAGGGCGGACACGTCGACGCCGCGCACCGCCAGGGCCCACAGCGCGCCGTCCGGGCCGGTGTCCTGCACCCCGATGTCGAGGACGGCGGTGTCGTCGAGGCGGCCCCGGGTGCGGTCGAGCTGCTGCGCCCGCACCCGGAAGCCGAGAACGTGGGTACGCGGAATGGAGGCCATCATCGCCCCACCGTAGGAGAACCGGCTGACCGGTGACACCGGAAGCGGCGACTACGACAGGCGCGCTGCTCGGATCTGGCCGAGCCACTCCATGCCGAGCTGGCGCCCGTTGGGAAATTGGTCCGCTCGATCCCAGCGCCAGGCGGTGATCAGCGCCAGCATGAGCATCCTGCATTCACGCAGCAGGTCATGGTCGACACCCGGATAGTGGTCACCGACTTCTTCGGGCGCATGGGCGACATCGAACTCGACCGGCCCTCGGCAGCACGTCTCGAGGTCGATGAACAGCAACCCGTTCCTCGTGGTGAGCAGGTTACCCGGGTGCGGCTCGCCGTGCAGGAGCTGCTCGGCGCCGCCGCGCTCGTCGATGGCTCGTCTCAAGTCCCGCAACGTACCGTCGAGGAGCTCCCGGTCCGCGTCGGTGAGCGCCGGCGTGTCGTCGCGGCTTGCCACGAGCCGTTGGGCCTCCCCGACCCGGTCCATGAAATGCGGCGTGGGGACATCGAGCTTGCGCATGCCGTCGTGCAGCCGCTTGAGCGCATGGGCGTAGTCCGTTGGCGAGACCTGTCGGGGTGTCGCGGGTTCGTAGTAGGTCCACAGCGTGATCACGTAGCCATCGCGCTCATAGACGCGTGGCTCCACCCGAGCGTCCAGCGCGGCCACCGGGCTCCCGGACTCGGCGAGCAGCCGGGCAAGGTCGATCTCGAACTGCGCGATCTGCTGAGCTTGCGGTGCCACCCGGGCCAGGACGTCACAGGGCAGCAGACGCAGCGTGAGCTTGTTCGAGTTCTGCAGAACGACCGCGTCGTCGACTCCCAGGCCAAGGGATGAGGCGGTCGACGTGGCCGCAGCCACTGCCCGCGCGACCTCCGACGCCTGCATTTCGCCCGGCCCCTCCCTGGTCATTGCTGGCATCGCGCCCCAAGCGGTGCGGCCCGGGGGACCGTACCAAGTTGTCCGCGCCGGGGGATCACCCCGCCCCCGGTGCCCACCACGGGGTGCCGATGGCGATGTCCGGCGGGTCGTGCATGAGGAAGTCGCGGTGGCTGATGTTCCAGGCGTACGCCCCGGCCATCGCGAACGCGACGGTGTCGCCGGCCCGCAACGGTTCGGTCAGCCTGGCCCGGGCCAGCACGTCGCGGGGGGTGCACAACTGGCCGACGATCGTCACCGGACCCGGCTCCGGGCCGGTGTCCGGGCGTGGCTGGCGGCCGGTCCACATCGGTGCGGGCAGCACCACGAACGGCTGTGAGTGCCCCTTCGCCGCCGGGGTGCGCAGGTGATGGGTGCCGCCGGTGACAACGGCGAACCACTGCCCGTGCGACCGTTTCACGTCGATCACCTCGGTGAGGTACCAGCCGCAGTACGCGGTCACCGCCCGGCCCGGTTCGACCCGCAGCGTCAGCCCGGGGTGCTCGGCGAGCAGCCCGCCCAGCGCCCGCCCGTACCCTGCCCAGTCGAACACGTTCGCCGGGTCGGCGTAGTCCACGGTCATCCCGCCACCGACGTTGACTTCGGCGGCACCCAGCCGCGACACCGCCCAGCCGACGACGTCGCGGGCGACGGCCGCCGCGACCGGAGCGGACAGGCCACTGGCGAGGTGGGCGTGCACGCCCCGCACCCGCACCCCTGGAAGGTCCAGGCCGGCGCAGTGTCGGGCCTGATCCGGGTCCATGCCGAACGGGGTGCCCGCCGCGCCCATCACCAGCGCGGCGCCGTCGATCTCCAGCGGCAGGTTGACCCGCAGCAGCACCTCGGCCACCATCCCCCGCGCGGCCGCCAGCGCGGAGAGCCGGTGCAGTTCGTACGGCGACTCCACATGGAAGCGGTGCACCCCGGCGGCGAGCCCGGCGCTCAGGTCGGCGTCGGTCTTACCCGGCCCGCCGAACGCCGCCGGCCGCTGCCCGGGCAGCGTCCGGGCCAGGTGCCGCAGCTCGCCGGCGCTGGCCGCTTCGAACCCGTCGACGTGCGGGGCGAGGGTGCGCAGCAGGTCGGCGGTCGGGTTGGCCTTGGTGGCGTACAGCAGCCGCACGGCGGCCGGCAGCGCGGCCCGGATGGTCGCGGCGTGCCGGTCGAGCGCGGCCACGTCGTACAGATAGCCCGGGCGGCCGACCGGCTCGCCGGGCCCGGTCACAGCGCCCGCCCGAACGGGTTGGGGAACGGCACGTAGCCGGCGTGCCGGTCGGCGTCGCGTTGCCAGCGCAGCAGCAGGTTCCCCTTGGCCGGCAGCGGTACGCCGGCCAGCAGCGCCCGTAGCTCCGGCGGCCCGCCGAGTTCGGCCGTGGTGTCGGCGAGCACGTCGTGCAGGGTCGACCACAGCCGCGCCTCGGTGCCGGGGTGGGCGTCGTCGAGCGCCCCGGCGAGCTCGGCGAGATGGTTGACGAACAGGCAGTACGCGACCCGGTTGAACGCCTGCTCCGGGCCGTACCCGACGGAGGCCGGCAGGTCGCGCAGCCAGTCGGCGCGCCGCTCGGTGTCCAGCTTGACGCCTTCCAGGTCACGCAGCAGCATCCGGACCGGTCGGCGGTCGGGGTCCAGCACGACGACGACGTTCTGCAGGTGGGCCTCGTGGACGACGCCGTGCTCGGCCCACAGCCCCAGCACGGCCGGCAGCAGCAGCCGGGTGTAGCGGTGCCACCAGTCGACCGGGTCGGTCACCCGCAGTGGTCCGGCGGCCAGGGCGGCGGCCAGCACGGGTGTCTCGCCGGCGCGCAGGTGTGGGCGCAGCCCGCCGCGCAGGATCACGCCGAAGGCCTCGTCCGGGCCGGGCAGGTCCACGGTGCGGTACGCCGGCTCGGGCAGCAGCGCCGCCCCGCCGCGCAGCGTGAGCCCGGTCAGCAGCCGGGTCAGCGCCACCGCGCCGGTCAGCTCGTAGCGGGCGTTCTTGCGCAGGCAGTTGGTGATCCGCACCTGCAGGCTGGTCTTGACGAACAGGTCGGCGTGCGGGGCGTACAGGGTCCGGACGCTGGCCGTCGGTCGCAGCACCACCCCGCCCGGTCCGAGGTCGCGCAGCGCCGGGTGCAGCGGTCCGGCGAGGCGGACCTGCCACGGATGCACCGGCAGCGGCACGTGGCCGGCCGGTGCCGGCGGTGGTCGCAGCGGGTCGACCAGCCGGTCGAACGGGCCGTCCTCGGCCAGCAGGTCCCGGGGAACGCCGACCCAGTGCAGGCGCAGGGAGGTGCGCAGTTCCGGAGCGTAGGCGTCCCAGGCGGCCGGGTCGCCGCTGCGCCACTTGGGCGTCGGATGCCGGGGGTGGCCGTGCACCAACGCCTGCTCAGAGTCGACGTAGGAGTCGATGACCGGGTCGCCGGTGGGTTCCGGGTCGGTCGCCGGTCGCTGGGCCAGGACGCGTTCCAGAGCCTGCCGGCTGGCGGCCACCTGCCCGGCGAACTCCTCGTTGTCGACGCCGGTACGCAGCCGCAGCTCGTCGCCGACCAGCACGGCCAGTTCGGTCGCGGTCACCGCGGACCAGGCCCCGTCGGTGCGCCGCTGCACCGGCCCGGCGTACCGGTGCGCGCCGACCTGCGACACCCGGGCGACCACGCAGCGCAGCAGCACGTCGCTGCGCGGTAACCGCAGTAGGGCGCAGCCGTCGGCGAGGGTGCTCTGCCGTTCCGGCCCGCACACCTCGCGGGCCAGGCAGCCGAGCAGGGTGTGGCTGGCGGCGACGTCGGCGGTGGACCCGGCCAGTGCGGTGGTCATCGGCACCTCCTGAGGACGAGCGGAACACTGATGGCGGCGATCACCGCACCGGACAGCGCCGGTGCGGCGGGGCCGGCCAGGCCGGCGAGCGCGGAGGCGCAGAGCCCGGCCAGGACGGCACCGCCCTTCGACCAGGCTTCGACGGCACCGAACAGCCGACCGGGCGGGTGGGTGGCCGCGGCCCGGGCGGTCAGCTTCGCCAGCGCCACCAGCCCACAGGTCAGGCCGGCGCCGAGCAGCAGCCGGCCGGCGACCAGCAGCGGGGGACTGGCCGTGGCCACGGCCGCCGGGTGCGCCGCGGCACCCAGGGCGACCAGCACGAAACCGGCCGCCAACCCGCCGACCGGCGTCAGCCGGGGGAGGGCGAACGGCGCGGCGAGCAGGTAGCACACGTGCGGCAGGGCGAACAGCAACCCGGCCAGCGCCGGACCCGCGCCGGGCCAGCTGGCGGTCACCACCGGCAGCAGGTACGGGAACGTGACCACCGTGGCCAGCACGAACATCGCCTCCAGGACACACAACCGCCGCACCCCCGGCCCGGGCGGGGGCACCGGGTCGGCGGGATCCGGGACGGGCTCAGCGGGATCGGGGCAGGGTGCGGGGGTGGGCGGCCTGACGGCCGGCCGGGGTTCCGGCAGGGTGGCGGTCAAGGCGACGGCGATCAGCGGACCGATGGCCGCCATCGCGTACATGCCCCGCACGTCGACGTGACCGGCGAGCAGCCCGGCGGCGGTCGGCGCCACCGCCAACGCCGCCCGGGCGGAGGCCTGCGCGGCGGTCAGAGCCGAGGCGAGCCGGGCCCCGCTGAGCCCGGCGGCCAGATACGCCCCGGTGGCGGCGAACGTGCCACCGAGCAACCCCTGCAGCGCCAGCGCCGCGGCCAGCGCCGGCACCGACTCCACCTGGGCGGCGAGCAGGAAGGCCACGGCCAGGCCGAACTGGGCGCGCATCAGCAGCCGCTTGCGACCGTACCGGTCGGCCAGCCGCCCCCACAGCGGCGCGGACAGCGCCGTCGCCGCGGTCGGCACCACGTAGAGGGCGCCGGCCCAGTACGCGTGCGGGTCGCCGAGGGCCGGCAGCAGCTGCGGGAGGTACGGCGGCAGCCCCAGGGCGGCGAAGGCGGCGGTGAAGTGGCAGGCGACCACCGCGGCGACGTGCCGCCGGCGCAGGCCGGTCACGGCGGCGGGCGCCTGGGCCAGCGCGGTCATCGCGGGTCGGCCAGGTAGTTGGGTCCGGTGCGCAGGTAGTACTTGTTGATGTCGGTGCAGCCGATCCGTTCCTTGGGCAGCAGGGTGCCGGCGGTCAGCATCGCCTTGACCGGCAGCGTCGCGGCCTCCAGCACCCGCTCGGTCA
>DASVVF010000021.1:0-18720 GCA_036386695.1 Catenuloplanes sp.
TCGACGCGAACGATCAGCCGTTCTACTGGGCGGCCGATACGGGTTGGTTCATGTTGCAGAGCGCCACCCAGGAGGAGTGGGATCTGTACCTGGACAACCGTAAGGCCAAAGGTTTCACCGGGGTGATGGTGATGGCCCCGCAGATGTTCAACGAGAAGAACCGCTACGGGGAGCTGCCGTTCACCACCCCGGGGCACCTGTCCACGCTCAATGAGCGGTGGTGGGCCCGGATGGACCATTTCGTCAGTAAGGCCGCCGCTCGCGGGTTGGCGGTGAACATGGCCCTGCTGTGGCTGGGTTACCGCAACGAGGGCTGGGGCGTGGCGTACGGATACAACACCGTGGCGCAGAGCCGCACGTTCGGACAGGTGATGGGCAAGCGGTACGGGGCCGGCACCCCCCGGCCCAACGTGATCTTCCAGCTCGGTGGTGACCACCAGCCGGACGCCAACTACGCGAAGATCGACGCGGTCGGGCAGGGGATCCGGGAGGTCAACCCGACAGTCCCGATCATGGTGCACGCCAGGCCGTCGACCGAGGGCCGGGTCGTCTACAACAAGGCGACGTGGTTGAACCTGAACACCGTCTACACGTACTACCCGGGCAAGCACAATTCGCGGCACGTGTACGCGATGGGCAAGGACGCGTACCTGCGTAACCCGATGATGCCGTACTTCATGGTGGAGAGCGGTTACGAGGGCGACGGCGCGTCGGCGTCGCAGGTGCGGGCGACGCAGTACTGGCCGGTGCTGAGCGGGGCGACCGGGTTCGGTTACGGCAACCGTGACATCTGGCCGGTGAGCGATTCGGAGTGGGGGCGGGCCGGGCAGCCGTGGAAGAACCACCTCGACGACCGGATGGCTGTCAGCGCCGGACACGCCGCCAACGTCATGATCGGCCGCCCCTGGTACAACCTGGTGCCGGACTTCGACCACTCGGTGGTCACCGCCGGGTACGGCACGTTCAACAACACCAGCCGAGCCGGCGGCAACGACTACGTCACCGCCGCCCGCACCGGTGACGGCCGCATGGTGATGGCGTACCTGCCGTCGACCGGCACCGGCACCCGGTCCCTGACGGTCGACATGACCAAGCTGACGATCAGCTCGGTGTCGGCGAAGTGGTTCAACCCGGCCAACGGCACGTACCGCGCCATCGGAACGTACCCCAACACCAACCGGGCCCAGGTCTTCACCACTCCGGGCAACAACGGCCAGAGCATGAACGACTGGCTGCTCATCCTCGAGCCCGGTACCGGCGACCCGTCGCCGTCGGTCCCCCCGTCGGAGCCGCCCGCGAGCGGGTACGAAACGCTGACCGCCCGCCACAGCGGCAAGCTCGCCCAGGTCCCCGCCGGTTCCACCGACGGTGCCGCGCTGACCCAGAACGCGACCACCAGCACCGTCAACCAGCAGTGGCAGGTCCGCGACGCGGGCGCCGGGCACGTCCAGCTGGTCAACCGGGCCACCGGCAAATGCGCCGACGTCACCGGCAGCTCGCTGGACAACGGCGCCGCCGTCATCCAGTCCACCTGCACCACCGCCACCAACCAGCAGTGGCAACTGCGCGACGCCGGCTCCGGCTACCTCAACCTCGCCGCCCGACACAGCGGCAAATGCCTCGACGTGCTGAACAAGCTGCTCACCGACGGCGCCACCCTGGGCCAATGGACCTGCGGCACCGGCGCCAACCAGCAATGGCAACGCACCACCATCTGATCAGCTAGCTCGCCTGAATCGACAGGCATAGCTTCGCTCACCCCCAAGTAGGAGGCTCACCCCATGCCCGAGTCGCAGCCCACCGGTATCAGCAGACAGGCCAGGCGCTGGCTCGCCGTGATCGTCGGCTCGTCAGTGGTCGCCACGTCCCTGACCATCGCCACAGCGGCTTCGGCCGCCGAGCTGACAACGTTGACGGCCCGGCACAGCGGCAAGGCCGCCGAAGTGCCGGCTGGTTCCGGCGACGGGGCCCAGCTGACCCAGAACGCGCCCAGCGGGGCCAGCAACCAGCAGTGGGAGGTACGCGACGCCGGCGGCGGCTATGCCCAGCTGGTCAACGGGGCGACCGGCAAGTGTCTGGATGTGCTCGGGGCGTCGGTGGACAACGGGGGCGCCGCTGTGCAGTCCACCTGCGGCACGGCCACCAGTCAGCAGTGGCAGCTGCGCGACGCCGGCGAAGGGTACGTCAACCTCGTGGCCCGGCACAGCGGCAAGTGCCTCGACGTGCTGAACCGGGCGCTGACCGACGGCGCCGCCCTGGCCCAGTGGACCTGCGGCACCCGCACCAACCAGCAGTGGCAACGCACCACCGGGACCGGCCCGGACCCGTCCGGTGGCCCGACAACCGCTCCGCCTCCGCCCCCGCCGCCGCCGGCGCCGGCGGGTGGCAAGCCGCGGGTGATCGCGATGACCGATGGTGAGGTCGATGACCGTAGCTCGATGGTGCGGTTCCTGGAGTACGCCTCGGACTACGACGTCGTCGGCATCGTGCAGACCAACTCGAAGTTCCAGAAGAGTGGCCACAGCCGTGAGAAGTGGGTCGAGCGGGAGATCGACCTGTACGCCCAGGTCCTGCCGAATTTGAAGGTCCACAAGGCCGGTTACCCCGAGGCCGGTGCCCTGCGCGGCGCGTTGAAGGTCGGTAACGAGAACAGCGGTGACCTGAACCGGGCCCCGGCGAGCATGGCGACCAAGGACACTCCCGGCTCGGATCTGATCATCCGCACCCTGCTGGACTCCGACCCGCGTCCGGTGCACATCCAGGCCTGGGGTGGGGCGAACACCCTCGCGTACGCCCTGTACAAGCTCAAGACCCAGTACACCGCCGCGCAGTACAACTACGCCGTGTCGCGGGCCTGGATCTACTGCATCTGGTACCAGGACGGCGGCGGGCAGTGGATCGAGAGCAACATCCCCGGCGCGAAGATCTACGAGGCGTACATGTGGGACAACGTCTGGGACTACCAGTCCCTGACCGGTCCCAGCCCGGCGAACGTCAAAGCGTTCATGACCAAGGCCTGGCTGGACACCAACGTCAAGCGCAACCACGGCCCGCTGGGCGCGTACACCCCGCAGTCCTACATCAGCGAGGGTGACACCCCCTCGTTCCTGCCCCTGATCAACAACGGGCTCGGCCAGCACAACGACTACACCCTCGGCGGCTGGGGCGGACGCCCGGTCTTCGACAAGGGCAACCACATGACCGACGGCCGCGACGACGGCAACGGCAACAAACCGTTCTGGCGGTGGATCCCCACCCTGCAGAACGACTTCGCCGCCCGGATGGACTGGAACGTCAAGGCCAACTACCGCGACGCCAACCACAACCCCGTCGCCCGCGTCAACGGCGCCCTGAGCAGGACCGCCGCCCCCGGCACCACGGTCACCCTCGACGCCTCACCCACCACCGACCCCGACGGCAACCAACTGACCTTCAAATGGTGGCAGTACTACGACGCCGACACCGCCGCCGCGAAGGTCACCATCAGCAACGACACCGCCCGCACCGGCGCCGCCTTCGTCGTGCCCAACGAACCCGGCAGACAAATCCAGATCATCCTCGAAGTCACCGACAACGGCGCACCCGCCCTCACCCACTACCAACGAATCTTCATCAACATCCGTTGAGGGTTGTCGTGAGCTGATCGCGCCGCCCGCTGATCTGGTCCGGACGGGAGTCCTCGGTTCGAGGGCTCCCGTCCCGCTGCCAACGTCCCGCTGCCAACGTCCCGCTGCCAAGCGGCAGTCGTCGTGGCACCCCGTACGTGCGTCGGTGCCGCTCCCGGTGGGCCATCAGCCGCTGGACGGTTCGCCCGGCACCGTGAACAGCGGCGCCCAAGGGCTGTCCGGGCCGATGGGGTATTCCGTGGCGGGGGCGTTCTCCTTGTTGGACCACCGCGCCTGGTACGGCAGCCTGTCGTACAGCACCCGGTCGCCCCGCGCGTAGACGGTCGTGGTATCCCATTTTCTGGTCACTCCGGTCACCGTCGGGCTGGGCCGGAGTGCGGCGTCGGTCCCGCTCACCGGGCCGATCACCGACCATGGGGGCGGGGTGGAGGCGTCACCGGTCGCGGACGGGTCGGTGCCCTGGTTCACCCACTTGGCCTGGTACACGACCCCGTGCCAGACGACCTTGTAGCCGCCCGGATACTGGGCGGTGAACCGCCACACCGGGTACGGGCTCGTCTTCGGATCGTCAACGGCCGGCTCCTGGGTCGCCACCGTGACGGCGTCCGTGCCCACCGCGCCGCCCGGCAGTCCCGCGAAGACCGACGAGAAGGCCAGCGCCTCCTGGGACACCCCGCTGCAGGTGTTGGAGTGCACCACGACGTTGGCGAATGTCCCCCGGCACGGGGCGTCCCGGTTCAGGGACCACATCGACACCCTACCGAGCCCCTTGTCGACGGCGTACGAGGCGAGCCCGCGGGCGTCGGCGACGGAGAACCGCTCGGCGTCCACGTCGTTCTGGCCGATCATCGGCGTGGCTCCGATCCGGGACCACACCTGCGGTGACGTGAGCTGCATCCCGAGTCGCAGGTAAAGGTCCGACAGCTGCTTGTGGGTGGCCTCCAACGCCTGGGTGGTGAGCGCCAGCATGTCGGGGCCGGAGCCCCGGTCCGAGCCGAAGTCCATCGTCATCACGTTGACGCCGCGTAGCACGACGCCGGCCGCCAGGGTCGTCTGCACCGCGGCCAGGCCGTCGACGGTCAGGCCCTCCGGCGCCACCGGCAGGGTCAGCCACACCGCGAGCGGCCTTCCCGCCGCCTGCCGTTCGGCCTGCAGAGTTCTCAGGGCGAGCCCGCGTCGCTGCAGGGACGCCCGGTCCGCGACGGCGGTGCCTTCGATGTCCAGATCCAGGGTCTGGACGTCGTAGCGCTTCACCAGCTGCCGGTAGGCGTTGGTCAGCCTCGCCTGGTCCGTGCAGGCGACGGCGAGCTCGCTGTTGTTGAGCCCGCCGACGCTGAGGATGACGTTCCCGCCGGCCGACCGCAGCTGGTCGATGCGGCGGTCCAGCTCCAGGGAGGCGGCCGCCTCGTCCGGGCTGTACGCACCGCCCCAGCTGGGCGCGCACCTGTCCTGGGGATCGGCGACCACGAACGCGAGGGCCACGCTGTTCGACGGGTTCGCCGCCGGGTCCTGGAACTGGAATGTCGGCGTCAGTGTGACGTCCACGTACGGAACGGCCCACGACTTCGCGGTCGGCCCGGCCGTGTCGCGCAGATGGAGCACCGCGACGGTGCCCCCGGCACCGAGCCCGCCCAGCACCATGATCAGGATGCCGAGCCGGAACCAGGAGAGCCGCTGGACAGGTGCCTCCGGCTCCTGCCACTCCGGGTCGGCGAGCGGGTCACTCTCCGGCCGGGCGGACGACGTGACTGGCTGGTCGGTGAGCATCGCGGCCTTCTCCTCCACGGGCAGTCGGCTGTGCCCGACTCCCACCTACCGGATCGGCTGCTTCCCCGGCGACTGAAGGTCAACCACGGCGAAACATTCAGACAACGTCGGGAGGCGGCCGATGGGGGTGGTCGAAAGGCGCGCGCAGCGCGCCCGGGTCGAACGGCGACGAAGGGGCACCATGCAGCGCAGCTCGGCAGACCAGACCCGGCCGGACGCCAACCGTCAATGGGGCGCCGACCTGCGGTCGACACCCCATCCGCTCGTCGCACCACCGGTCTCCGAGGGCCGCATCGCCCGCGGCCGGCTCGCGATCGTCCTGACCATCACCGTCTGGGCCTGCTACATCATCAGTACGGTGATCCAGCAGTTCATCGCCGGGCGTGCCGCCACGGCACGGCAGGGTATCGAGGCGATCGTATACATGATCGTTGTTACCGGGCTGGCGGCCTCCGCGACGGCCTACCTGATCACCCGGATCGGCTTCTTCTACCGCACCCGGGCCCATCACCGGGCGCCGCGCATCGTGCTGGACAACCTCCTGCAGGGTACGACGCCGGCGGTGACGGTGCTGGTGCCCTCGTACCAGGAGGACGAACGCGTCATCCGCACGACCCTGCTCTCGGCGGCGTTGCAGGAATACCCGGGGCTGCGGGTCGTGCTGCTGATCGACGACCCGCGGCAACCGGGAACCAGGGCCGCCCGTGACCTGCTGATCGCCGCCCGGGCGCTGCCGGCCGCCATCGAGGCCGAACTCGCCTTTCCGTATTCGCGGGTACAGACGTCGTACGACCGGTTCGAGGCCGCCAGCGGTGGGCGCGCCACCACCGCTGACGACATGCGCGACCTCGCCGCCGAGTACCGGTTCGCCGCCAGCTGGCTCTGCGGGCTCGGCCGTCGCCAGGAGCTGGTGGACCACACCGACGTCTTCTTCGTCGAGCACATCCTCAACGCGCTCGCCGAGCACCTCGTCACGATCGCCGTGGCGCTGGAGAGCGGCGCCGACGAGGACGCGGCCCTGCCCGTCGAGCGGCTCGTTGCGCTGTACCACCGGCTGCTGGCCATCTTCGACGCCTCGGTGACGAGCTTCGAACGCAAGCGGTACGTCTCCTTGTCGAGCGAGCCCAACAAGGCGATGAACCTCAACAGCTACATCGGCCTGATGGGCGGCAGCTACCAGGAAGTCAGCACCGCGCTCGGGGTCGCGCTCGTCCCGGCCGGGCCGGGACGGGCCGAGCTGGTCGTCCCCGATCCGGACTACGTCCTGACCCTGGATGCCGACAGCGTGATCCTTCCGGAGTACTGCCTCCGGCTGGTGCATCTGCTCGAGCAGGGCGCCCACGAGCGGGACGCCGTGGCGCAGACACCGTACAGCGCGTTCCCCGGCGGGGCGACGCGGATCGAGCGCATCTCCGGCGCCACGACAGACCTCCAGTACCTCGTCCACCAGGGGATGACGCACTACGACGCGACCTTCTGGGTCGGTGCCAACGCCGTGCTGCGCAAGAAGGCCCTCGACGACATCCGCGAGGTCGCCTACGAGGGTGACTGGGAGATCCGCCGCTACATTCAGGACCGGACCGTCATCGAGGACACCGAGTCGACCATCGACCTGCGGGTCAACGGCTGGACGCTGTTCAACTACCCGGAACGCCTGGCCTACAGCGCCACCCCGCCGGACTTCGGCTCGCTGTGCATCCAGCGTCAGCGATGGGCGAACGGCGGTCTGTTGATCCTGTCCCGCTTGAAGGACCAGTTCCGGGCCCGCAGGGCGAAGGGCCAGAAGAACCGCTTCGGTGAGCTTTTCGTACGGGTGAACTACATGGCCTCCATCTTCTGGAGCTCGGTGTGCCTGGTCGTCATGTTGGCGTACCCGTTCAACGCCGACCTGCTCAATCCGATCCTGCTGCTGGTGTCGGTGCCGTACTTCCTCATGATGGCCGCGGACCTGAAGGCCTGCGGCTACAAACGCATCGACGTGTTGCGCATCTACGGCTTCAACCTGATCCTGCTGCCGGTCAACCTATCCGGCAGTTTCGCTTCGATCCTGCAGCTGCTGACCGGAGAGAAGAGCGCCTTCAAACGAACGCCGAAGGTCCGCGACCGCACCACCGCGGCTACCTCGTACCTGATCGCGCCGCTCGCCCTGATCGCCCTCTGCGCCTGGACCGTGGTCCGCGACGTGCGGCTGCACCAATGGGACAACCTCGTCTTCGCCGGACTCAACCTGCTGCTGTTGACGTACGCGATGGTCGCGTTCGTGGGGGTGGGCAACACGGCGGTCGACCTGCTCACCCACCTGCGGAACTGGCTCTACCGCCCGGCGCGCCCGAAGAAGCGGACCGGCGCGACACCGCCGACCCCGGCCGCCGCCCCCGGATCCGACGCCGGGGCGATGGCGGCTACCGGCGCGATCGGTGACTGGGCGTCGGTGTTGCACTACCGTTCCGACCGGGGTTCCTCCGGCCAGGTCGCGGTGCGCTCGACGCAGGCGGCGGCCGGCGGCCGCTCCGGGCGCGGAGCGCAGCAGCCGTCGAGCTCGTTCGAGGAGTTCGCCTTCTTCACCGTGTTCCAGCCGATCTTCGAGCTGGGGTCCGGGGAGGCCGTCGGCTACGAGGCCCTCACCCGGTTCGCCGACGGCACCAGACCGGAACGGGGACTGGCCGCCGCGGAGGCGCTGGGCCGGCACATCGACCTCGACGCAGCCCTCGTCCGCGCCGCCCTCGCCTCGGCGAAAGCCCTTCCGGACGGCACGTGGCTGGCGGTCAACGTCTCCGGCGACCTGCTGCGGCGTCCGCGCGAGCTGGAGCCACTGCTCGCGGAGAGTTCCCGACCCCTGGTGCTGGAAATCGCCGAAGCCGACCGGGTGGACCTCGACCACCTGACTTCCGAGGTGCGGATCGCGGTCGACGACGCCGGTGCGGGCTACGACACGCTGGCCCGGCTGGAATCGCTGAAGCCGGCGTTCCTCAAGCTGGGAAGGGCCGCTCTGGCGGGCGTGGAAACCGAGGACGCGCGCCGGGCGTCGATCCGCTCGCTGGTCGAGTTCGCCCGCAAGCACGGCTGCACGGTCATCGCGGAGGGAATCGAGTCGGAGCGACAGCGCGACGCCCTTGTCGAATGCGGGGTACCCCTGGGCCAGGGGTTCCACCTAGGACGACCGGTGCCGGTGGAGCGGGCACTGGCCGACGCGGCCAGCCGCTGACCTGCCCGCCCCCCACGTGGCCGGGGAGATTGAGCCGGCCGTCGCCGTTTCCCCGCCGGCATCCTTCACCGGCCCCTGCGTGGCTCGATGACGCAGGCCGCTCGCGCCGGGGCTACGGACACTGAAGCAGCAGCGCGTGCGGGCGGTCTTCGGCGGGCGGCTGGACCACCAGGACCAGACGGACCCCGGACATCTCCTTGACGGGGCCCAGTAGTTGCTCGCCGCGACGGGTGGACCGCGACGATGTGTAGGCCGTTGTGTAGGTCCGTTCAACACACTGCCAGTCAGCACGCCCGCACCGCGGGCGCCGTCCGTCGTGGACACCTCGCGGGACGACGCGGCTGACTGTCGGGCGCTCGGGCATCGGCGGGCAGGAACGAGAGGTGGACGGGGGACCGATGAGGTCGCATCGGGTACGCGGGCCGGCACGTGATCACGATCCGGTGGGTTTCTCCACCGACCTGCCGCAGGTCCACACCAACCGACGAATGAGTGAACCGGAATGGATGACGAATGCCCGCTGACCGCCCACCCGGGCCGATCAGGGCGGCTGTCGTGCTGCTGGGGGCAGTCGCGGGCTTGGCGGCTGTGCTGTTCGTCCCCGAGTTCGTCGCGGGTATCTCGTCCGACGATCCGAGCCGGCAGCCGTGGCAACGGGCGGGCGCGCTGCTCGGTATGAGCCTCGGCTGCGCGTGGATCGCCCGCCAGGTGTGGCGCGGATACCGCGGCGGCTGGGTGCTGGCGATCCTCGTCGGCGGGTTCCTCGCCTGCGCCGGGGGCCGCCTGACCGTTTCGTTCACCCCGCTGGGAGCCGTCCCGGCGCTGGCCGGCCTGGGAATCGTCGTTCTGACCACCGTGCCGCAGGCCGCGCGCGCGTGGTTTCGCCCGGACCGGCCGGCGCCCGCGCACCTCGAGTGAGCGAGGAGGGACCAGCCCATGGCGAGTGCCGCCCTGGCTGACGTGTTCCGGATCTCCGAATTCAGGTTCATCTGGTTCGCCGAGGTGCTGTCGATCGCGGGTGACCAGTTGGCGCGGGTCGCATTGGCCGTTCTCGTCTACGGGCGCACCGGGTCGGCGTCCTGGGCCGCCGGCACGTACGCCCTGACCTTTCTGCCGGCGATGCTGGGTGGCGTGCTGCTGTCCGGGCTCGCCGACCGGTACCGCCGCCGTGAGGTCATGGTCGCCGCCGACCTGTCGCGCGCGGCCCTGGTGACGGTGATGGCGATCCCCGGGCTGCCACTGGGGCTGATCTGCGTCGTGCTGGTCCTCGTCGTCCTGCTGGGATCGCCGTTCGCCGCCGCCCAGGGCGCCCTGCTGCCGGAAATCCTGCCGGGCGACCGCTACGAACGGGGTCTGGCGGTCCGCCAGGTCACCAGCCAGGCCGCACAGTTGGTGGGGTTCGGCACCGGCGGGCTACTGGTAGCCGCCGTCAGCCCTGGACCCGCGCTCATCTGCGACGCCGTGACCTTCGTCCTGTCCGGACTGCTGATCCGCCTCGGGCTGGTCGACCGGCCGCCGCCCGACGCCGGGAACGCCACGGCCGCCGCCGACGCGTCGGTCGGCGGCCCACGCGGGGTGGCGGCGGCGATGGCCCGGATCGCCGCTGACCCCCGGCGGCGCGCCCTGGTGTTCCTCGCCTGGATGATCGGTTGGTACGTGGTTCCGGAGGCCCTCGCGGCGCCCTACGCCGACCGGTTCGGCGCGGGCCCTTCGGCGGTCGGGCTGCTCATGGCAGCGGACCCACTCGGCAGCATTCTCGGCGTGTGGCTGTTCGTGCGGTTTGTCCCCGACCGGGTTCGCGAACGCGCGGTAGGGGTGCTGGCGTGCTGCGCGGGCCTGCCACTGGTGCTGTGTGCCTTCCGGCCGACCATCGGGATCACGATCGCGCTGTGGGCCCTGTCCGGGATGTTGAGCACCGCGTACCTCCTGCAGACCCAGGTCAGCTTCGTCCGGGCGACGCCGGCTTCCGAGCGGGGCCGGGCGGTCGGCGTGGCGGCTTCGGGGATCATCGCGGCGCAGGGCGTAGCCGTGCTCATCGGAGGGTGGCTGGCAGACCTGTGGGAGCCGGCCACCGCGGTCGCGGTGGCCGGCGCGGTGGGCTCCGTGCTGTGTCTGGGCGGCACCGTAGCCTGGCGGTCGGCGAGCCGGACCCGCGCCGACACCGCCCCGATCAGGCACACCTGAGCCCGCACTGTCGCTGTGGTGCGCCCCGGACCCCTTGCCGGGACCCGCGGTCCGAACGGTCCGGGACACCGTCCGATCCGCGCACTGCTCACCAGTTGCGAGTCCGCATCCGGCCTCCCTCCGTGCTTCCTGAACCCCCACGGTCGCCCACCTGGTCACCAGTTCTTGCCTCGCATGGCCACCTTCCTTTCGCCCCGACCTGGAACGCCCGGGACAGTGAAGCGGGAGCGGCTACACACGGCCTACACATCGCGTACGCCCGCCACGGACGTAGAGCGTGGGCCAGCGCGCGCCGACTGTCCCTGCCTGCCGTTCAACGGTTCCCGAACGTTCGCTGTACCCCTGCCCAACACCATTGTCGTCAGTCAGACGAAGGAGGTCGGTGTTGGTTGTCTTTCGCATGTTGGGCCCGTTCGAGGTCCGTGGGGTGAACGGTCAGCGAATCTGCGTCCATCGCCGCAAACAGCGCGCGTTGTTGGCCCTGCTGGTCGTCCGGGCCGGCCGGCCGGCCGGCGTCCGCGAGCTCGTCGACGCGTTATGGGGTCAGCAGCCGCCGGCTTCCGCGCGCGCCAACCTCCACTCGTACGTCTGCGGCGTGCGCCGCCTGCTGGCTGGCCGGGCGGCCGAGGGCGGCCCGCAATTGATGACGACACCCTCGGGCTACCGGCTGCATTTCCGCGCGGAGGACAGCGACGCCGCCGTCTTCGAGGGTCTCGCGACGCAGGGTCGCCGCGCCGTGGCCGACGGCCGGGCGGAGGAGGCGGCCGAGGTGCTCACCCGCGCCCTGGGGATGTGGCAGGGACGTGTGCTGCAGGATCTCGAATCGTACGACTGGAGCCAGCCGGTCGCGAGCCGGTTGGAGGAGCTGAGGCTGCGCGTCGTCGAAGATCGGGCCCGGGCGCGCCTGCTGCTGCGCCAGCACGCCGACGCGGCGGTCGACCTGGCGGAGGTCACAGCGGTCCATCCATTGCGGGAGACGTTGTGGCATCACTATCTGCTCGCGTTGTACCAGGCCGACCGCAGAACCGATGCGTTGCTCGCGTACCGCAAACTGTGCGCCGCGCTCGACGACGAGCTCGGCGTCAAGCCCACCGCCGCCCTGCAGTCGTTGTACCACCGGATGCGCGAGGGTGAGCGGGCCCGGCCCGACGTACCGCTGCGACCGACACCGCGGCGGTGAGCAGGATCCCGCAGCCCAACCACGGCAGTAGCACCGCCGCCGGGCGAGGCCACCGTGGCGGCGCCAACGGGACCTGGGCGTCCAGGAACAGCGGCAGGTAAGCCCCGGCGAGCAGCCAGCCGGCCGCCCCGGCCAGCGCCCCGGCGACCAGTGCCACCGCCACCACGGACAGGTTCGCCCACAGCGCCGCGCGGGTCGCCACGCCCGCCGGCAGGCCCTGGCGGCGCAGCGATTCCAGGTCCTCGCCGACCCGGCGGCGGTCGACCGCGGCGACCACCGCGACGCCGCCGAGAGCCAGCACCACGGCCAGGCCCGCGGCGAGCAGGTAGAACCAGATGGCCAGCGCCGGCGCCTGGCCGTCGAGCGACGCCCGGATATCGGCTACCGACCGGTCATCGACGACCGTCAGGCCGGCATCGGTGAGCCGGCGCAGGATGTCCGGCGGCGCCTCCGCGGTGAGCCACACCTGGGCGTCGGTGAGGACGACACCCGCCGGGGCTCCCTGGTCGGCGTACTCCAGGTCCACCAGCGCGCCCCGGTCGCCCAGCCTCGGCAGGACCCGCGCCCCGGCGACGACGGACACCCGCTGCGCTCGGGTGTCGATGCCCTGCACCCGCTCGCCGGCGCCGCCGGCGACCACCGCCGGCAGCGGGTACGGCGCGTCCACCGGCACGATGACCGTGGCCCCCGCCGTCGTGCTGTTCGCGGCCACCCGCAGTCCGTCCGGGAGGGCGGCGATCTCGGCCTCCTCGACCGGGCGCCACCGCCCCGCGGTGGCGAAGTCGGCGGAGCTGACCACCGGCGCGGTGCCTGCGGTGCCGCGCAGCTCGTGCAACACCACCTGGGCGACGTCGGAGTTGAAGCGCCGGTAGCTGACCTCGACGGCGGCCACCCGGCAGCCGACGGCGCAGCCGGGAACCGCCGCCAGGTAGCTGTGGCGCCCCGCCCGCAACTGCCCGAATTCGGCGGTGACCGGTGGCTGGCCGGCCGGTGGACGCAGCCGCACGGTGAGTTCGACCCGCCCGGTGCCCAGGTCCGCCGGGGTGTCCACGTCCACGGTCAGCCGATCACCGCGCAGGGTGAACGGCACCCCGGCCGGTGGGTGCAACGCCACCGCCAACGGGCCGGGAGCGCTTCCGTAGTCCGCCCGCCACGGGACGACGCGCTCCAGTCGGGCGCTGTCCACGGCCAGCAACGCCACGCTGTCCGGGGTGCCCTGCACCACGGCGGCGGCCATCGCGTACCGGCCGGTGGGTTCGGCCGTCCGGACGGCCGCCAGCAGCGCCGCCCCGTCGACCGGTCGCACCGTCACCGTGCGCGCCGCGCCGCTGATCACGGCCGCCCGCTGACCGCGGGCGTTGGCGGCCACGTCGACCGCGGTGGCGCCGAAGACCAACAGCGCGACCACCACCGTGAGCAGGACCAGCAGCCGGTGTCCGCCGGGACGGCGGGACAGTTCCAGAGCGCCCAGCGCCGGCCCGAGCCGACCCCGGCGCAACGCGAGCGCGCCCAGGCGGCCGGCGACCGGCAGCACCAGCCGCCCGGTGACCACCGCCACGGCGGCGGCGACCAGCGCCGGCAACAGCAGCGACAGACCGACCAGTTCGCCGTCGAATCCGCGCAGCTGCACGGTGGCGGCCACGGCCAGCGCCACCACCACCGCCTCACCGGCCACCGACCGCCACGCCGTTCTGCGCGACGGCACCCGCCGCAGCAGCTCGGCGACCGGACTGCCCAGCTCCCGGCGCTGGGCGAGCAACCCGGCCAGGACCGCACCGCCGACGGCCACCAACGCGAACGGCCAGGCCCCCCACACCTGTCCGGTGCCCGGCCCGACACCGAGGCGGGCCCGCGCGACCAGCGATACGCCCAGCACGCCGGCGAGGAATCCGACCGGCGCGCCCAGCAGGATCGCCCCGGTGCTCTCCGCGGCGGTCAGCCACCACCGGGCCGGGCCGCGCAGCCCCCGCAACGCCAGCAGAGCCAGCTCGGGTCGTCGGGCGGTGGTGCCGTACGCCACGGCCAGGAAGATCACGAACCAGCAGAGCGCCACCAGTGGCACCACCGCCAGCGGTACCACCTGCCGGGCCACCGCGCGGGCCCGGTCCAACCGGTCGAGCAACGGGCCGAGCCGGTTGTCCAGCGCCGCGTACGAGCCGTTGCCGCCGTTGCCGCTACCGGCGGTGCCGCGCACGTTCGTCTCCACCTGCGCGAGGTGGGCCCGCAGCTCCGACAGCCGGTCAGGTCCCAGCGTGTCCGCCTCCGGCATGGCCTCGACCGTGCGCTCGTCGATGGAGTGCTCGACGACGTCGGCGCTCTGCCGGTTCACGAACAGGGGTTCCCGGGCGGCGTCCGGCACCCCGGGGCCGAAGAACCGGGACCGTCCCCAATAGAGGTCGCCCGGGTCCCGTGGCCGGTACACGCCCACCACACTGAGCACCGCCGGCGCGCCCGCGGCGACGAACCGCTGCCGGACCTCGTCGTACTGGGCCCAACTCACCGTGGTGGTCGCGCCCGGCGACAGCCCCAGCCGGGCGGCGGTGGCCTCCCCGACGACGGTTTCCGCCGGACCCATCAGGCACCGGCCGGCGACGATCGTCAGGTGTTGGCAGACCTGGGAGCGAAAGGTCACGGTGGACAGCTCCTCGGCCGGCTCCACCCCCAGGACCGGGAACCGCAGCGAGTGGACCTGCCGGAAACCCGGCATCGTGAGCAGTTTGGGCGCCAACGAATCGAAGCCGGCGCTCTGCGCGTCGTTCAGGCTCAGGCTGACCGTCTTGGTGAACCGGTCCGCGGCTGCCACCTCGGCCGCCAGCGCTGCCCGGTCCACCGCGGCCAGATACACCGGGCCGGCGACCGCCGCACCGGTGGCGAAGACGCTCAACAGCAGCACCACCACGGTCTGCCCGCGGCGGGCCGCCATCATCGCCAGCACCAGCGCGATCACGACTGCCGCCCCGACCGGACCGCGCGCACCAGACGCGACGCGCAGGCCACCGCGGTCGCCGTACCGACCAGCACCGCGAGCAGGCCGGCGGCCGCGACCCCCGGCGGGCCCGGCCGCGCCGGCGGCGGCAGGACCGCCCAGTTGTCCACGAACGTCGGTACGGCGACCGGGAGCAGCACCGTCGCCAGCGCCCCGGCAACGAGCCCCACGACCACGCAGAAGCCCACCGGTACGGCGTACTCGCCGTAGGCGACCGCGCGGACGGTCCGCGCCGTGAGTCCCTGCCGGCGCAGCGCCGCGAGCTCCGCGGCCCGATCGGCCCGTTCCACCGCGGCGGCGACCATCAACACGCCGGTCGACAACAGCAGCCCGACCAGCGCGGCGAGCAGTTGGAAGCGCAGCGCGGCCGGCGGCCCCTGCCCGTCCAGGCGGGTGCGGGCGGCGGCCACCGAGTCGGTGGACAGCACCGTGATCTGCTGGGCGCGTAGCCGGTCGAGCAGTGTCTCCGGCGCGCCGCGAGCCAACCACACCTGCAGGGTGTCGCCAGCGCCGGGGCCGTCGGCGAGCCGGTCGGCGTACTCCAGATCGACGAGGAAGGCCCGGCCGGAGTCGCGCGGCAGCACGCCGGTCGTGCCCACCACCTGCACCGCCAGTAGCTCACCACCGAACAGGGCCAACCGCGGGTCCCCGGGCTGCCGCTGCGGCACCGCCGCGCCCGCGGTCACCACCGGCAACGGCAGCGGAGCGTCCACCAGGTACACCCGACCGGTGCGGGTGAAGCCCCCACCGCCGGGCTGCTGGGGGGCCGTCAGGGTGAGCTGGCCGTCGTTGCCGGCCACCGTCGGCCCGACCCGCCGGGGGTCCACGCCGGGACGCCAGCGCACCGGGCCGGTCAGCAGGTCGCCGGTCAGCACCGGGCCGGCGGCCCCGGACAGCCCGGCCACCCGCACGCCGCGGCCCTCGGTGGGGGCGGACAGCAGACCGTTGCCGGTACGCTCGACCAGCTCCAGTCCGGTCAGCCGGCAGCCGGCCTGGCGGCAGCCCGTGAGGCTGGCCGGGTACTGCCGGCGGGCCGTGTCCAGCGGACCGAACGCGACCGTGGCGGTGGTGCCGTCGGCGGTCACCAGGTGAACGACCAGCAACAGCGGTCGCTCCGGTGAGCTGGCCGGGCCCGTGCCCCGGCCGCCCGGCGCCGCGCGGGGGGCCGGTACACCGGTGGCGTCCAGGGTCAGCCGACCATCGGACAGCCGCACCGGTGCGGGCGCCGGCGGGCGCAGCGTGGTGGCGTCCACGGTGGACCCGGGCAGGGCGGTGGTGATCCGCGGATACCGGGCGCTGTCGACGGCCAGGACCGGCTGCCCGGTATCGCTGAGCCCGTTGTGGACCACCGCCATGGCCTGCCCACCGCCGGGGTCGGCGGCGCGGACGGCGGCCAGCAGATGGGCCCGGCTGCGGGCCTGCACGGTCAGCACCCGGTCGGCGCCCAACTCGTGTTCGGCCCGGGCCTGCCGGGCGGCGGTGCCGGTCCACCATTCGCCGGCCGAGGTGGCCAACAGTGCCACCGCGACGGTGAGCAGCACCAGAATCCGGTGCAACCGCGATCGGCGGGCCAGTTGCGCGGCGGCCAGCGCGGTGGCCAGCCGACCGGCCCGCAGCGCCCGTTGGCCGACCCGCTCGGCCACCGGCGCCACCGCCGTGGCGGCGGACACCGCGACCACCACCGCCAGCAGACCGGGGGCCAGCACGGCCAAGCCGGCCGCGGTGCCGGCGCCCGGCCGAACGGCCCACGCCTGGTAGATTCCGGCCAGGCAGATCGCCACGACCACCAGGTCCACCACCCGGCCGCGTCGGTCCCGACGCCGGGCCGGCACCCGGCGCAGCAGGTCGAGGACCCCGGCGGAGAACCCCCGCCCGTACGCCGCCGCCGCGGCCAGTAGGGCCGCCAGACCGGCCAACACCGCCGCGACCAGGCAGAGCACCAGCGCCGACCGGGCCCGCTGCGGCTCGGCGATGTCCCCGGCCAGCAGTCGGGCCCCCGCCACACCGGCCGCCGCGCCCAGCGGCACCCCGGCCAGCATGGGCAGGACGGTCTGCGCGGCGGTCAGCGCCCAGACCCGCCACGACGCCTGACCGCGCAGGCGCAACAGGCCGATGTCACCGCGCCGCTGCTCGGCGGTGTGCCGGGCGGCGAAGAACAGCGCGAACCAGCACAGCGCGAGCAGCTGCGCGGCGGCGACGCCGACGCCGACGTCGACCAGTTGCCGCTCCCGGACCACCCGCTGCGCCAACGCGCCGGCGGTGGTGTCGATACGCCAGACCGTGCGCGACGCCGCGGCCTGCTGTCGGCGCAACTCCGCCGTCAGGTCGTACCGGCCCGGGTCCAGATAGGTCGCGGCCGGCAGCACCAGGTGGTACTCGGCGGTCACCTCGTCGACCGGCAGCGCGGCCAGCGTGCCCGCCGCCACGAACGCCGGCTCCCCGCCCGCGGTGGTCCGGGACACCGCCCCGCTGACCCAGTACGGTCCGGCCGGGTCGCGCAGCTCGTACGTGCCCACCACGAGCAGCGTGGTCGGCGTGGACTGCAGCGTGGTCCGGAAGAGGATCCGGTCACCGACCCGCACGGCCAACCGCTCGGCGCCGCGCCGGGTGAGCATCGCCTCGCCGGCCCGCCGCGGGCAGGAACCGGTCACCATCAGGTGCTCGCAGACCGCCTCCCGGTACGCCACGGCGCCGGAGCTGAGGCCGGCCGGGGACACCAGGTTGCCGGTCTGCCACAGGGCAAGCGTGGCGGTGGCGCCGGGCACCGACACGGTGCGCTCGCCGAGCTGGCGTGCCTGCCGGAGCATCGTGTCGGTCTGCTCGGCCGGCGTGCCCGAGGGCAGCACCGCGCGGCCGGTGCCGGTGCGGCCGCCGGCGCGGACCACGAGCTGGTCCGCCGGGGCGCCGGCCACGTCGGCACGGGCCACCGCGTCGGCGGCAGCGGTCACGTACCACGGGGCGGCGGTGGCCGCGCCGACCGCCAGAGCGGTCAGCAGCAGTACCGTCGCGGCCTGTGCGCCGCGGGCGCGGACCGCCGCCAGGATGACCGCGAGCACGGGTCAACCCCGGCCGGCGGTGCGGTCGTCAGCCGGCGCGGACGCCACCGTCGCCCCGCCCACCACCAGATTGACCACCCCATCGACGTGCGCGACGGTGAACAGTGTGCCGGGCGGGAAGTCACCCAGCACCTCCGGCGGCAGTTGCACGGTGCCGTCGCCGGCCACCACCGCGAAGTCCTGCCCGTCGCGGCCCTCGGCGCCGACCCGGCCGTCCCGGATCGTCACCGCCCGGCCCAACCGGGCCCCGACCTCGGCGTCGTGGGTCACCACCACGATCGTGGTGCCCCGTTCGGCGTTGACGGTCTCCAACGCGTCGAGCACCTCGTCGCGGCCACGGGTGTCGAGCTGACTGGTCGGTTCGTCGACCAGCAGCAACCCCGGCGAGGCGGCCACCCCGACGGCGAGGGCGGCGCGCTGCCGCGCGCCCGGCGCCAGATCGCCGACCTTCGCGCCGGCCCGCCCGCGCAGCCCGACCAGATCGAGGATGCGTTCCGGGTCGTCGAGGGAGATGCCGGCGCCCCCGGCGGCGCGGCGCTGGGCGAGCCACACGTTGCGGTGCAGGCTGGCGTACGGCAGCAGGTTTCGGGCCGCCCCCTGCAACACCACCCCCAGGTCGGTGCCGCGCAGCCGGGAAAGTTCGGCGTCGGTGAGCTTGCCCAGGTCGTACGTGCCGACGCTGACCCGGCCGGCGGACGGGCGCATCAGCCCGGAGA
>DASVVF010000022.1:0-10155 GCA_036386695.1 Catenuloplanes sp.
GGACTCCAGGTAGCGCCGGGTCAACGTGGCCACGTCGCCGGAGCGCCGGGGATGGGTGACGCTGCTCGGGAAACACACGCTGACGACCGTGTCGAGCAGCCCCGACGCCAGGTCGTCACGGGTCGGGAACACCACCGATCCGGGTGGTTGCTCGTATCGGTGCGGCACGCCGGCGCGGGCCAACCGTGGGGTGACCGCCGCGTGATAGGCGGCGTGCCGCCGCCCCAACTCCAGCACCCGCACCCGGCGGGCGGCGAGCGGCGGGCCGGGGGCGCCGGGCAGCGGATCGGCCGCCTCCGGAATCCAGGCTGTCCGCAGGCCGGGCACCGACGCCCGCCAGTGCAGGGCGGACGCCCGGGCGGTCATGACCGCGAAGCGGACCCGGTGCCGGCGCAGCAGGCGGGCCCAGAGCGCGGCGTCCGGCGGCCACACGTCCCAGCAGAACAGGACGCATTCCCGGGTCGCCGAATACGGAAAGAGCCAACCCGGGTTGGGGCCCATCACCGGTACGAGGACCGCCCGGCTCGGGTGGCGGACCACCGCACGGTTGACCCCCAGCCGCTCGGCGGCGCGCGAGCGCAGCGACGGGACGCCCCGGGCGAACGGGGCCCGGGTCCGGGGCACCCCCGCTGCCTCCAGGGCCCGGACCAGCTCGGTCACCGGATGGTACGACGGCCCGGACAGCACCGGCGGGTGCGCGACCTCCAGCCGCCGGCCCACCCCCTCCCGGCTGTCCGGGCCGTGCCTAGTGTCCGGGCCCTGCGGGGTGTCGGGCATCCGCCGGGTGACCGCGGCTGACCGGTTCACGGCGCCCGGCCGGCTCACCGGGCCGCCCCGGCGTCCACCGGGGCCGCGCCGCCATCCTGGTGCACCGGCCACCGGGCGTCGCGGTGCAGGTACTCCACCGCGCCGACGCGCACCGCCGGCGGCGTGGGCATCCGCCGCAGCACGCTGCTGTAGGCGCGGTCGACGAGGTACGCCGCGCGGCGCAGCGACCGGTACCGGGAGGCCTGCCGGGCGGTCAGGTTGCGGTCCCGGACGAGGACCAGCTCGGCACCGTCGTCGCCGCGGTTCAGGCTGATCCG
The DNA here is from genome assembly GCA_036386695.1 of Catenuloplanes sp. Lineage (GTDB taxonomy): Bacteria > Actinomycetota > Actinomycetes > Mycobacteriales > Micromonosporaceae > DASVVF01. Next base: position 1,086 of record DASVVF010000022.1, read on the forward strand.
GTCGGCGTGCACCCGCACCGCGGCCACCTCGATCGGCAGGTAGTCCAGCCGCCCCAGCTTGCGCAGCTTGAGCAGCAGGTCGTAGTCCATCGAGTACGCCAGCCGCTCGTCGAGGTAGCCGACCTGACGCACGGCGTCGGACCGGAAGAGGGTGCCCACCCCGGGGACCTGCTGGGTGCCGTACGGCAGCAGGGTGCTCGCCAGTCGGCCAGGGCGCAGCACCGTCTCGGAGGAGCCGTCAGCCCGGATCACCCGCAGCCGCCCGTACACCGCGACGGCGCCCGGGTGCCGGTCCAGGTGGTCCGCCTCGGCCAGCAGGGCGATCGGCGCCAGGACGTCGTCGTCGGCGAGCCACCCGAGGTAGTCGTACCCGGAACCGAACCGCTGCCACACGTCGTTGATGGCCGCGCTCAGCCCCCGGCGCCCGGAGCCGAGGAACTCGATGCCCATCGACGCGGCGAGCTCCCGGACCGGGGATTCGGCCGGGGCGACCACGACGGCGCGTACCCCGTCGAGCGACTGGCCCAGCACCGACGCGATCGACAGCCGTAGCCACTCGTTGCGGGTGCCCAGGGTGGGAATCGCGTAGAGGACCTTGCCCATGTGTCTCCCCGATCGTCGGAATCAGGCGGTGACCCGCACCGGTCGGTGCGGGACGGGTCGGGCCAGGGCGAGGTACCGGCTGGCGACGTGCGCGACGTCGAACGGGCTGAGCCGGTCCGCCGCGACGGGCGGCCCTCGCCGGCCAGCCAGCCCGGTGATGACGGCGGCCAGCGCCACGGCGTCACCGACGGGGAAGGTGGGATGTCCCAGCGCGGAACACACCTCGCTGAGGCCGCCGACGTCCGAACCGACGAACGGGACGCCGAGCGCCGCGGCCTCCAGCGCGACGAGCCCGAAGCCCTCCTCGACCGAGGCGAGGACGACCACGTCCACCCGGCTCATGATCGGGTACGGGTTGTCCACCGCGCCGACGAAGGTGGTCCGGTCGGCGACGCCGAGCTCCCGGGCGATCCGCGCCAGCTCCGTCCGTTGTGGACCGTCGCCGACCAGGAGCAGTGAGTACGTGGACGGCAGCAGCCGCAGTGCCCGCAGCAGGGTCGGATGGTCCTTCTGGGCGTGCAGTCGGGCGAAGCAGGCCAGGACGGGCCCCCGCCGGCGAAGCCGGTCCAGGTCGGCGTTGGCGACCGGTCGCGACGCCAGGCCGCGCACGGCGGCGAGGTTGATGGGGTTGTGCACGGTCACCGCCCGGGCGGGCCGGGGCACCACGCCGGCGGCGGTCAGGCTGCGCCGGGCAGCGTCGCTGACGACGACGAGGTGATCCGGCACCCGGTAGACCACCGGCAGCGTGCGCGCGAGCAGTCGCGCCCCCCGTGGCCCGCCGCGCAGACTCTCGGCCATCGCGTGCTCGCTGGCCACGTGGACGAAGCGGTGGACGCCGGCGACCCGCGCCGCCGCCACGACGATGTTGGTGTAGGTGAGGAACGAGTAGACGACGTCGAAGCGCCGACGCCGGGCGAGCCGGGCGAACCGCGCGGCGAGAACGACCAGGCGTCGGGGGCCCGACGACGTCGCCGGTAGGTGCACGTGGTCACACCCGGCCGGTATCTGCCCGGCCCACGGCGGTGCGCCGGTGCGGGCCAGCGCCCGCCGGCTCAGCCGGGGGTCGAAGGTGACCACGGTGACCCGGGCCCCCTTGACGAACTCCTCGGCCAGCGCCCGGGCCACCCGTTCCGCCCCGGCCGGGCCCATCGTCGGGACGACCACCGCCACGTGGGCCGGGCGGGCCACGGTGCCGCTCACCGGGGAGCCCGCCGGGGGGCCGGCACCGGCATCAGCACCAGGGCCAGGAACGCGGCCAGCTGGACATGGTAGAGCGGGGTCAGTGGGGAGAAGAGGATGTCCCAGGCCATCAGCAACGACCAGAATGTCGTCAACGGGCTGGCCCGCAGCCGCACCGCGGATACCGCACGGCGGATTGTCAGCGCCACCACCAGGCCCCAGAACGGCACCGCGAGCACCCCGGTCATGACCACGGCGTCGGCCATCATCGAATGCTGAGCCACGCCCGGGTTGACGTTGCCGGCCCAGTCGCGGCGCAGGTTGACGTCCGGGGTGGCCCCGTGCGCGGCGATGAAGTCGAGCGAGTCGCTGAAGGTCCGGTTGTCGACCTGTGGCTGGGACCCGTAGCCGGTCAGCGGGCGCTGCGCGGTCAGGTATACGGCCTGCAGCAGTTCCGGCCGGGCGTCGCCCATCACCGCGAAGACGGTGGCGGAGTCCCGGCCGAACTGCTCGGCGGAGCGCTCACCGAGCAGTCCGGCGCGGGCGGCGGCCTGGAACCCGACGACCAGCAGCGCGAAGCAGGCCAGGCCGGTCAGCAGCACCGGGACGCCGGCCAGCTTTCTGCCGCGCCGGTTCGCACCGGCGTACAGGGCCAGCGTGAACACCGTCATGACGGCGAGGCTGCGGAAGTCCAGCAGCACGTTCACCACGGCGAGGGTGCTCAGCGCGACGTACACCGGGCGACGTGCTCCGGCCTGCCAGCGGATGTCGCACAGGGCCAGCACGGCGATGCTCAGCGGGGCGCCAAGCGCGTACTTCCAGATCGAGGTCGCCGCCATCCCGACGTCGCCGGACAGGATGGGGCCCAGGCCCAGGCCGATCATCACCGCGGCCACCAGCAGCCGCACCCGGACCGGGTCGCTGCCCGAGAGCCGGACCAGGGCGGTGGTTATCGCCATCACCGTCACGGCGGTCAGCAGTCCCTGGCTCGCGCGGGGAGCGGAGCCGTTCGCGACGTCCGCGACCACCTGCCCGGCCGCCCAGGTGGCCGTCACGAGGATCAGGACGCCGAGCCGGCGGTGACTGACCATCGTGGCCACCAGCAGCGGCAACGCCGCCAGGCAGACCACGTCGAGCAGCACGACCCGGCCGCCGGCGCCGGACACCATGGTCAGCCCGACCAGTGCCGACAGCACCGGCAGCACCGCCCGCCGGGTGCCCGCGCCGGTGGCGGTCGGCACGTCGCCGCGGGCGACGACCGGCGTGGCCGTGCTGACGCTCACCGCCCACCACCGCCGGTCAGGGACGCCCCGGGGGCCACCGCGCCCGGCGGGTCCGGTAGGTCCGACGGTGCCGGCCGACCCGCACCGGAGAAGAACACCGAGTGCCAGATCTCCAGGGAGAGCAGGGTCCAGATGCGGCTCTCCTCGTTGCGCCGGCCGCTCTGGTGGTCGTCGAGCAACCGTTCGACGATCCCCCGGTCGAGCATCGAGCCCACCAGCGAGCCGCGATCCAGCAGCCGATCCCGGGCCAGGTCGCGCAGCCCGGTCCGGAACCAGGCATCCAGCGGCAGGCGGAACCCCACCTTCGGACGGCTCACCACGTCGGCGGGCAACATGCGGTGTGCCAGTTGCCGGACCACCCATTTGCCGACCCCGTGTCGGACCTTGTACCGCGACGGCATCGTGAACGCCAGCTGAACCAGATCGCGGTCGAGGAACGGCGGCCTCAACTCCAGCGAGCAGGCCATCGACATCCGGTCGCCCCGGTCCAGCAGGTTGTCCGAGAGCCACCCGCCCGTCGTGTCGGCCACGAGCATCCGGCGCAGCGGGTCCCCGTGGGCCGACAGGTCCTGGTGTCGGTCATGGCCGTCCGCCCCGCCCAGCAACGCCGCCCGCTCCCGGCTGGTGAAGGGTCCGAACCAGGCCTCGAACCGGTCCCCCTCGCTGCCTTCGGCAAGGGCGCGGGCGGCGATGCGGGCCCGCGACAACCCGCGGGGCAGGGCCCGCTCGGCCGGTCCGAGCAGGGCGCGCCGCAGTCCGGACGGGATGGCCCCCACGCCCGTGGTCACGGCGGCGAGGCGGTGCTTCGGGTACCCGCCGAAGAGTTCGTCGGCACCCTCCCCGGAGAGGACCACCTTGACCCGGGTGCGGGCCAACGCCGCCAGCCGGTAGACGGCCACGTCCGAGGCCTGGGCGAGGGGGGCGTCCCGGAACCACGTCAGCGGCTCCCACAGCTCGGCGACGTCCCGTGGCCCTACCCGCACCGCGTGGTGCCGGGTGCCGAGGAGTTCGCTGACCCGCCTCGCGTGGGGCAGTTCGTCGAAGCGGGGATCGCCGAACCCGGCGGAGAACGTCTCGATCGGAGCGCCGTTGGCGTGCCGGGACATCATCGCGACGATCAGGCTGCTGTCGAGGCCACCGCTGAGGTACGCGCCGACCGGGACGTCGGCCACGGTGCTGCGCCGCACCGCCGCCGTCAGGGTCGAGTCCAGCAGCGACACCGCCGTCGCCGAGGTCATGAGTTGTTGCGCCGCCGCCGTCGGCAGGCCCCAATGGCGGTGTGACCGCTGGCCGCCGCGCGCGTCGACCCGCAGCGAGTGACCGGGTAGCACGGCGCGGACGCCGCGGAACAACGTCCACGGCGCCGGGACGCTCTTGCGGGCCAGGTAGTCGGCGACACCGGCCGGGTCGATCTCCGGACCGTTCGGCAGCGCCGCCAGCAGGGCCTTCACCTCGCTGGCGAACAGGAACACCCTGCTGTCGGCGTAGTAGTAGAGGGGCAGCACCCCGATCCGGTCGCGGTGCAACCACAGGTCGCCCGTGCCCTCGTCGTACAGCGCGAAGGCGTACTGCCCGACCAGCCGGTCCACGCCGTCGGCGCCGTGCCGGGCGTGGTTGGCCAGCAGCACCTCGGTGTCGCCCCGGGTCCGGTAACCGTACGGCGTCTCGTAGCGCAGTTGGCGATAGTTGAAGATCTCGCCGTTGAAGCAGACATGCAGGTCGCCACCGGGGCTGCTCATCGGTTGCGCCGAGTGCTCGGCGTCGATGATGGACAGTCTCCGGTGCCCGAGCCCGACCCCACCCCGGACGAGGAATCCCTCGCCGTCCGGGCCCCGGTGGCTGAGCCGGGCGGCCATCCGGCGCAGCAGTCCCTCGTCCGCGTCCTGCCCGTCGAACCGTCGTATCCCGACGACGCCGCACACGTCAGCGGACCTTCGTCAGGGGCTTGCCGGGGCTGCGGTGCCCGCCGTCGCGGGCGGCGGCCCGCCGCCACTGGCGGGTCAGCTCTGCCACGTACGGATCGATGGCGTAGGACCGCTCCCAGCTCCGGCGGGCGCCGGCCGCCAGAGTCAGCCGCCGCCGCTCGTCGCCCAGCAGACCCGCGAGAGCGTCGGCGAGGCCGGCTACCCGTCGGGGTGCGACGAGCAGCCCGTTGACGCCGTGCGTGACGACGTCGGGGAGGCTGCCGACCGGGGTGGTGATGACCGGCACGCCGTAGGCGAACGCCTCCAGGACGCACAACGGCAGACCTTCGGCGTACGACGGCAGCACCAGCACGTGCGCCTGCGCCATCAGCCGGTGCGTCCCGTCGGCGCCGACCCAACCGGGGAACTCCGTCCGGGGCCCGAGGCCGAGTTCGGCGGCCCGGGCGCGGTACCGGTCGACGTCGCCGTCGCCGGCGAGGGTGGCCCGCCACCCGGGCCCGGACAACCGGGCATCGGCCAGGGCCGCCAGCAGCTCCGCCACGCCCTTCTCGGCGCAGAGCCGGCCCAGGAACAGCACGTTGAGGGCTTCGGTGGGGTCGCGCCGCCGAAGCTGGACCCGCGACGGCCCGGGAACGGCGTTGGGTAGGACGGTGACCCGCCCCGGTGGCACCCGCAGGACGTCATGGACGTAGTCGCGCCAGCCGTTGCCCAGTACGACGACCGTCGTCGGCGTCCGGAAAACCCAGCGGACGGCCCGTTTACCCAGCGGTGACAGGGATTCGTAGAACTGCGGGAACCCGCCCGAGTGCAGGTGCAGGACCGTCGGCACCCGGGTGAGGTGGCACACCGCGACAATCGCCGCCTTGCGGATCGTGCTGCCGCGCGAGGAGATGTTGACGTGCGCCACGTCGATGCGGCGTGTGGCACCGAGCACCAGCAGGGTCAGCGCCGCCCTCAGCAGTGGCAACAGCGAGAAGGCGGGGTGCGCGCTGCGACCCCGGGTGTCGAGGACGCGGACCCGGTGCGTCGGTGGCAACGCCGCCAGGGTGTACGACATCACCCGCCCGATCCCGCCGGCCGCGTCCGGGGCCGGCCCGACGATCGCGACCCGCGGCGCCGGTTCGCGGTGCCCCGGCCCGCTGGCGGCGGTCATGACGCCAGCTCGGTGGGGCGCAGCCGGGTCCGGTAGGCACCCGCGACGACGACGTCCGCGATCCGCTCGCCGGCCCGGCCGTCCCAGAGCTCCGGCCGGCGGGGTGGCGGCGGAGCCGACAACGCCCGGCGTGCCTCGGCGAGGATCGTCGACGGTTCCAGACCGACCAGCCGGTTGGTGCCCTCGGTGATGGTGATCGGCCGCTCGGTGTTCTCGCGCAGGGTCAGGCACGCGACGCCGAGCACGGTCGTCTCCTCCTGCACGCCGCCGGAGTCGGTCAGGACGATCCGCGCGCCGGCCTGCAGGGCGATGAAGTCCAGATAACCGACCGGTGGGACCAGTCGCACCCCCGGCCCGACCGGCACGTCGGCCAGCATCTGCCGGGTACGCGGGTGCACCGGGAACACCAGTGGGCAGTCCTCGGCGATATCGGCGAGCGCCGCCATCAGCGCCTTGAGCCGCCCGGGCTCGTCGACGTTGCCCGGCCGGTGCAGGGTCACCAACCCGTACCGCTGGCTCGACAGGCCCAGTCGGGCGTGGATGTCGCTGCGCCGGGCCCGTTCCAGGTTCGCCAGCAGCGTGTCGACCATGACGTTGCCGACGAGGTGTACCTGGTCGGAGCGGTAGCCCTCGCGCCGCAGGTTGGCCACCGCGTCGGGCGACGGGGCGAGCAGGTAGTCGCTGACCCGGTCGGTGACCACCCGGTTGATCTCCTCCGGCATCGACCAGTCCCGGCTGCGCAGCCCGGCCTCGACGTGGGCGACGAGGGCTCCGCATTTGGCGGCCACCAGGGCGCAGGCGAGCGTCGAGTTGACGTCCCCGACGACCACCACCAGGTCCGGGACCAGCTCGTCCAGCAGCGGCTCGAAGGCCGCCATCACCCTGCCGGTCTGCTCGGCGTGCCGGCCGGAGCCCACGTCGAGCTGGTGGTCGGGTGGGCGCAGGCCCAGGTCGTCGAAGAAGGTCTGGCTCATGTCGCGGTCGTAGTGCTGGCCGGTGTGCACGAGCACCACCTCGACGCCCCGTCGTTCCAGCGCCTCCATCACCGGCTTGACCTTCATGAAGTTCGGCCGGGCGGCGGCCACGCACACGACCTTCATCACCGTTGTCCGTCCTCAGAGCAGCTCGACATGGGCGGCACCGCCCCGCGGCACCCGGCGACGGCAGTCCAGGACATAGGAGGCGTGGCTGCCGACCAGGTCGTAGTCGAAGTCGTCGTGGTCGGTGAGCAGGACGACGGCGTCGGCCCGTTCGATCTCCTCCTGGGAGACCTCGACCCGGACGATGCGGCCGTCCATCGGGCCCTCACTGACGTACGGGTCGGCCCCGCGCACATCGGCGCCCAGCGCGATGAGCTGGCTCGCGACGCGCATCGCCGGGGACTCGCGGGCGTCGCCGGTGTTGGGTTTGTACGCCAGGCCCAGCAGCAGGATCCGGGACCCGTGGATCGGCAGCCGGCGCTTGTTGAGCGCCACCATCAGGCGGTGGACGGCGTGGTCGGGCATGTGCTCGTTGATGTCGTTGGCCAGTTCGACGAACCGGAAGCTGCGCCCCAGCGAGCGCTTGACCCGCCACGACAGGTACGACGGGTCGATCGGCAGACAGTGCCCACCGACGCCCGGGCCGGGGGTGAACCGCATGTACCCGAAGGGTTTGGTGGAGGCCGCGTCGATGGCCGCCCAGATGTCGATGCCGAGCTCGTTGGCGAACATCGCGATTTCGTTGACCAGGGCGATGTTCACGTGCCGGAAGGTGTTCTCCAGCAGCTTGGCCAGCTCCGCCTCCTTGGGCGAGGAGACCGGCACGGTGCACTCCACCAGGGTCCGGTAGAACGCGTCGACGACCCGCAACGACCGCTCGTTCACGCCGGAGACGATCTTCGGCGTGTTGACCAGCGTCCACTGCCGGTTCCCCGGGTCGATGCGCTCGGCGCTGTAGCCGAGGTGGAAGTCGACCCCGGCGGTCAGCCCGGACATCTCCTCGACGATCGGCCCGACGAACTCCTCCGTCGTGCCGGGGTACGTCGTCGATTCGAGCACGATGGTGGCGTCGGGACGCACGAAGCGCCCCAGCGTCCCGGCGGCGCTTTCCACGTACGACAGGTCGGGGTTGCCGTCGCGCAGCGGCGTGGGCACGGTGATGACCGCCACGTCGAACCCGGCGCAGCTGCGCGTCTCCGTGCTGGCGGTGTACCGGCCGGAGTCGAGTGCGGCGCCGAGCACCTGAGCGCTGATGTCCTCCACATAGGACTCGCCAGCGTTGATCTTCTTGATCCGGTTGGTGTCCGTGTCGTACCCGACGACGTGGTGCCCGACCTCCACCGCCCGCATGGCGAGCGGCAGTCCGACATAGCCTTGACCGATGACCAGGACGCGCTTGCGCTCCACCGCTGATACCACCTTTCTAGGAACCGATACCGGCGGCGTCGGGCCCACCGCGGCCGGTGCGGGCCCCGGTCGGGCGGCGGGCAGCCACGAGATCTCTGGTCAACAGCGCCACGAAGGCGACGTTGGTGGTGAGGTAGCGCCGCCACAGCCGGCGGGGTTCCTGCTTGACCCGGTACAACCACTCCAGGCCCAACCGCCGCCACAGCCGTGGTGCCCGCCGCGTCACGCCGGCCAGCACGTCGAACGAGCCGCCGACGCCGTGGCAGACGTGGGCGCCGATGTGGCCGCCCCACTGCTCAAGGAAGAGCTCCTTGCGGGGGGACGTCATGCCGACGAACAACAGGTCCGGCCGCGCCGCCCGGATGTCCGCGGCGACCCGGGTGGCCTCCGACATCGGGAAATAGCCGTTGCACCGCCCGCTGATCCGCAGCCGGGGGTGCTGGGCCCGGAGCCGGTCCACCATGGCGCTGAGCACCTCGTCGGTGGCGCCGAGAAAGTAGACCGAGTAGCCATGCCGCTCGGCGCGCTCCAGTAGGGCCT
>DASVVF010000023.1:0-13637 GCA_036386695.1 Catenuloplanes sp.
ATGTCCGGCACATTCCGACCATCCCACACCCCGGGCGCTCCGCCGCCGGGCCGCGGGTGACGATCACCGCGGTGCGCCTCGGCGGGATCCGACGTAGGGTGGGAAGTCCGCTAAGTACCCATCCTCGCTCGCCGGACAGGCCATGACCGCAGCAGATCCGCCAGCACCTCGTTCGGTCCGGCCCGACGACGCCCAGATCCTGATCGCCGAGCACTTCGATCAGGGCCGGGTCACCTGGCTGCGGCACGCGGTCGCGTCGTGCGCGGGTGAGTCCGGGCTCAGCGGTGACCGGCTCGACGATTTCGTGCTGGCGGTCAACGAGTTGCTGACCAATGCCGTGCGCCACGGGGGTGGCGCCGGGCGGTTGCGGCTGTGGCGCGACGAGACCGCAGTGGTCTGTGAGGTGTCGGACACCGGCGGTGGACTGGATCCCGGCTGGCGGGCGAACGGCGACCGGCCGCCGCTGGACACTCCCGGCGGTTGGGGGCTGTGGCTGGTCGAACGGCTGGCCGACGCGGTGCACGTGGACACCGGCGCCGACGGCACCTCGGTGCGGATCCGATCCGCGGTGGACGGTGGTCCCGCCACCGACGCGGCGCCCAACGGGTGATCCCCCCGGGCCGGGGCCGACGGCGTACCATCACTCGCGTCCACCCCGGCCAGTGGGGGTAGGAGCGGAGGGGGTCCGATGGGCTTCACGATGCGATCGGCGGAGCAGGGCGCTGTCACGGTCGTCCAGCTCCTCGGCGAGCTGGACATGGCCACCGCCGGGCAACTGCAGGCCCGGCTGGACGAGTTGACGGGCGTCGACCGCTGCCGGGTCCTGCTGGACCTCAGTGGACTCGACTTCTGCGACTCCGCCGGGCTCAACGCGTTCATCCGCGGCGAGCGGTGCTGCCGGCGCCGCGGCGGCTGGCTGCGGGTCACCGCGCCGCGCGACCACGTCGCCACGGTGATGCGGCTCAGCGGCCTGGACGAGGCGCTGCTCTACAACGCCGAGAGCTAGTCCCTCTCGCCCCCTGGCGGACGGCCCGCTCCAGGCCGCAATCCGGGTGTTCGGCCGCCCCCCGCCCGTCCACCTCCCCAGATGCTGCTCTCTGGTCACCCGGCGCCGGCGACTCCCTTGGATCTTGGTGGGGACTGGCCCCCGGGAGGGCCGTTCCCGACCAAGATCCCGTGGCCTGCGATGCAGGGTTTCCGGGGTTGTGGGACGAGTGGATCGGCGCCTGGCGCGGTGAGCGCTTCCGGCTCAGCGCAGTTGTCGGGCGGCGAACTCCAGGCCGCGCTGGGTGAAGTGGGCCCGGCCCCCCTCGTGCCCGTCCCACTGGTAGACCGCCAACTCCTTCGGGCCGGCGTACGCGTGGTAGGCGGCGAAGACCGTCGACGGTGGGCACACCTGGTCCATCAGGGCTACCGAGATCAGCGCCGGGGCGGCCGCCCGGGGCACCAGATGCACGACGTCGACATGGTCCAGTGTGGCCAGCACGGTGTCGGCCCGGTCCGGGTGCACCCGGCAGAAGCGCACCACCTCGTGGTACGGGTCGGCGTCGGTGATCGTCACCGCCCGGCGGATGTGGCACAGGAACGGCACCGACGCCACCACGGCCGCCACCCGGTCGGGCACCAGCGACGCGGTGGCCAGCGCCAACCCGCCACCCTGGCTGCCGCCGCAGACCAGCAGCCGCCCCGGGTCGATCTCTGGTAGGTCGGCGGCACCGGGCAGGTCGGCGACGACCTCCACGGCCCGGACCGCGTCGGCGAACAGCCGGCGGTAGTAGTAGCCGTACGGGTCGAGCACCCCCCGGGTCAGGTACCCCGGGATGGCCGGGCCGGCCCCGTCCGGGCCCGGGTCCGGGGTGTCCCCGGCGCGCCACGTCGCGCCCTGCCCACGGGTGTCCATCACCAGGTGGGCGTAGCCGGCGGCAGCCCAGAGCAACCATTCGTGCGGCAGACCGCGCCCACCGCCGTACCCGATGAACTCGACCGCCACCGGCAGCGGACCCGGCACGCCGACCGGGACGTTGAGCCACGCCTTCACCGGTTGTCCGGCGAAGCCGGTGAAGGTCACGTCGTAGCTGGTGACGCCCGGCAGGGTGGTCTCGACCCGGGTCAGCACCGGCGGCGCCGCGGCGGCGCGGGCCTCGGCCAGGGTCTGGGTCCAGAACCGGGCCAAACCGTCGGGTGGGCTGGTGGCCGGCCGGTAGTCCCACAGCTCGGCCAACGGAAGATCGAAGAGCGCCATGGCACGACAGGCTAGTACCGATACGGTAATCGCGTGAGGGACCAGTACGTCGCCGCCATCGATCAGGGCACCACCTCGTCCAGGTGCATGGTTTTCGACCGCGCCGGCACCATCGTCGCCGTCGCGCAACGCGAGCACCGGCAGATCTTCCCGCGCCCCGGCTGGGTCGAGCACGACGCCGAGGAGATCTGGGCCAACGTCGAGCAGGTGGTGGCCGAGGCGATGGCCGCCGCGTCGATCGGCCCGGGGCAGCTCGCCGCGGTCGGCATCACCAACCAGCGGGAGACCACCGTCGTCTGGGACCGGGCGACCGGCCGGCCGGTGCACCACGCGATCGTCTGGCAGGACACCCGGACCGGTCCGGTGCTGCGCCGCTTCGACGAGGCGTTCGGCGAGGACCGGTTCCGGCAACGCACCGGACTGCCGCTGGCGACCTACTTCGCCGCCTCCAAGGTGTGCTGGCTGCTGGCCGAGGTGGACGGTCTGGCCGACCGCGCCGCGCGCGGTGAGGTGCTGTTCGGCACCATGGACAGCTGGCTGATCTGGAAACTGACCGGCCGGCACGTCACCGACGTCACCAACGCCAGCCGGACCCTGCTGATGAACGTGCACGAGCTGCGCTGGGACACCGAGATCCTGGCGGCGGTCGGTATCCCGGCCGCGATGCTGCCCGAGATCCGACCGTCCGCGCAGGTGTACGGCACGGTCGGCGCGGACGTGGCCGGCGGGGTGCTCGCCGGCGTCCCGGTGGCCTCCGCGCTCGGCGACCAGCAGGCCGCGCTGTTCGGCCAGACCTGCTTCCGGCCCGGCGAGGCGAAATGCACCTACGGCACCGGCAGCTTCCTGCTGCTCAACACCGGAACCCGACCGGTGGTCTCCGGGCACGGGCTGTTGACCACCGTCGGGTACCAGATCGGTGACCAGCCGGCGGCGTACGCGCTGGAGGGCGCGATCGCGGTGACCGGCTCACTGGTGCAGTGGTTCCGCGACAACCTCGGCCTGATCTCCTCGGCCGCCGAGATCGAGGAGTTGGCCGCCAGCGTGGCCGACAACGGCGGCTGCTACATCGTCCCGGCGTTCTCCGGGCTGTTCGCCCCGCACTGGCGCAGCGACGCGCGCGGGGTGATCGCCGGGCTGACCGGGTACGTGACCAAGGCGCACCTGGCCCGGGCCGTGCTGGAGGCCAGCGGGTGGCAGACCCGCGAGGTGGTGGACGCGATGAACGCCGACTCCGCCGCGGCCCCGCTGACCGAGCTGCGGGTGGACGGCGGGATGACCGCCAACGGGCTGCTGATGCGGTTCCTCGCCGATGTGCTGGCGGTGCCGGTGCTGCGCCCGACCGTCGCCGAGACGACCTGCCTGGGGGCGGCGTACGCGGCCGGGCTGGCCGTCGGCTACTGGCCGGACCTGGACACCCTGCGGGCGAACTGGAAGGTCGGGGCGCGGTGGGTCCCCGAGATGGCGGCCGAGCAGCGTGAGCGGGAGCTGGCCAGTTGGCGCAAGGCGGTCGACCGCACCCTGAACTGGGTCGACTGACCGCCCGGCACCCTCGGGGCCACGCGGCGGGAGTCGTGTAGGCAGCTACCACACCGGGCCCCAGCCGGTGAGCACGTCAGCTCCAGCGGTTTCCGGTCAGCCGTTCGTAGACCTCGATGTAGCGGGCCCGGGTGGCGTCGATGACGTCCTCGGGCACCTCCGGGGCCGGCGGGCGTTTGTCCCACCCGGCGCTGACCGCCCAGTCCCGTACGTACTGCTTGTCGAAGGAGAACTGCGCCCGCCCGGGCTGGTACGAGTCGGCCGGCCAGAACCGCGACGAGTCCGAGGTCAGCACCTCGTCCGCGAGGACCAGGGTGGCGTCCGACGCCCAGCCGATCTCCAGCTTGGTGTCGGCGATGATGATGCCCCGCTCGGCGGCCAGCTCGGCGCCGCGCAGGTAGACCCGCACGGAGATGTCGCGCATCTCGTTGGCGGTGTCGACGCCGACGGCCTTGACCACCTCGTCGAAGGTCATGAACTCGTCGTGCTGGCCGACCGGGGCCTTGGTCGTGGGGGTGAACACCGGGATCGGCAGCTTGGACGCCTCGACGAGCCCGGGCCCCAGGGCGATGCCGGACACCGACCCGTGCTTCTGGTACTCGGTGAGGCCCTGGCCGGTGAGGTAGCCCCGCACGATGCACTCCACCGGCACCATGTCCAGCCGGCGGCAGCGGATGGCCCGGCCGGCGAACTCGGCGGGCACGTCGGTGGCCGAGATGACGTGGTTGGGCACCAGGTCGGCGAACTGCTCGAACCACCACAACGAGAGGGCGGTGAGCAGCCGGCCCTTGTCCGGGACCGGGGTGGGCAGCACCACGTCGTAAATCGACAACCGGTCGGAGGCGACCAGGATGATCTCGTCGCCGTCGGCGTACACGTCTCGCACCTTGCCCGAATGCAGCAATTTCACGGCCGCAAGTACATCACGCGACGGGATCGGCCCGGCCGCCGCGGTGGTGGTCACCGCGCCGGCCGGGCCGTGGGATACCGGGTTCAGACCCCGAGCTTGCGGGCGCCGGCGGAGGTGTTGACGATCCTCGGTACGTCGGCGGTGGCGTCGACCCGGTTGCGCAGGGTCGGCGTCCAGCCGGCGTCCGGCTCGAAGTCCGGGTCGTTGAGGGCGTTGTGCTCGGCCACCAGGTCGACCGGGCGGGCCGGCTGGCTGCCCACCTTGACCAGGGTGCCGATCGCGGTCAGCCGGGTGCCCTTCCAGAACTTGATCAGGTTTCCGGCCGGCACGTCGGCGCTGCGCACGAAGAAGTTGTTCTCGGCGTGGATCTGCGACTGGATGCCGACACCGATCGAGTACGAGTAGCTCTCCTCGTCGGTGGCGATGTAGTAGTTGTTGTAGAGGTCCACCTGACCGAAGCGGACCCGGGGGGCGCGCTGGCTGACGTTGGCGTAGCGGTTGTGGTGCACGGTCACCCGCAGCTTGCCCACGTCCGCGCCGACGGTGTCGGTGGACCCGATCAGCGTGGTCTTGTCGTGGTCGTAGAAGTTGTTGTACGACACCGTCACCAGGTCCGAGGCGCGGATGATGTCCAACGCCCCGTCGTGCACCTGGAACGGGCGGTCGAAGTAGCGGGGCTGCTCGGCGTCGTGGTTGTTGCCGTCGCTGAACGTGTTGTGGTCGACCCACACGTTCGTCGCCCCGGTCAGGGTGACCAGGTCGTAGAGGGAGTTCCAGTTGCCGGCGGCGCCGTCGGTCGGGTCCCACGACGGGAAGCAGTCGGCGGCGTCGGTGAACTCGATGTTGCGCACGATCACGTTGGAGACGTTGGCCAGGTTCAGGTTGGCGTGCTCGATCCGGGCGCCGTTGATGCCGATGATCGTGGTGTTCGATCCGACGTTGATCCGGATCTGGTCGGTCTGCCGCCGGGCCGACCGCAGCCGGGCGTCCTCGACCGGACCGGTCGGCCGGGTGGCGCGACCCCAGACGGCCGGGTCGTAGGCGGCCAGGTAGGCCGGCAGGCTGTATTCCGGGTCGGCGTAGTCGGCGCAGCTCAGCGGCGCGTTCGCCGCGTCGACGCTGACGCTGAACCGGCCACTGACGTAGACGATCTTCGGGGTGGCGTTGCGGCCGTTGGTGGCGTTGTCACCGCCCAGGGCGGCGACGAGCTCGGCCCGGTTGCGGGCCACCGCGACGTGGGCGGCGTCGGCCGCCGAGCCGCCGGTGGTGCCGCTGCCGGCGGCGGCCCAGCCGTCGCCGGCCGGCAGCGCCTGCCGGCCGAGTTGTTCGGCCGCCGGCGACACGCCGGGGACCGTGGCCGCGTTCGCGGGCCAGGCCACCGCGGCGGTGACCATGCCGGCCGCCGCACACAGGGCGACCGTGGCCATGGAGCGTCCGCGCATGCTTGCTCCTCAAAGGATGGGTACGGGCAGCCGGAAACGCCCGGCCGACCCGGAGTATGGGTGCGAGGTGGCGCCGGGACCCGCCACAGTGGCCGGGGGCGGCGGTAACCGAGAAAGGATTTCCGCCTGTCACGGTTACACGCACATTTCTCCGAGTCAATGGACCGCGATATGCAGGAAGTTTGCAGTCCACCCGGACCACCCGCGCCTCAGCCGGGCGGCGGAGAACCGCGCGGTGGAGCAGACCGCGCGGTTCGCCGGCTCAGCCCTTCCGACCGCGCCCCCGCTTGATCAGCAGAACGATGACCACCACGATGGCCACCACCCCCAGACAGCACAGCGCTCCGATGACGGCGAAGCCGCCCATGCCGCGCGACTTGCGTCGAGCCGCCTCGTAAGCCAACTCCGAGACCCCGTTCTCAGCCGCCCACGCGGCGGCCGGAACGAACACCGAAAGCATCGCCGTGGTCAGTACCGCGCCGATGCGTACCCACCAGTTACCTACAGATGACATGCCGTACATCCTGACCGAGGTCGACAACCCGCGCGACCGCGGCCTCCCGGTTGACCCGGCGCCGACCGTGCCACGCTGCGAGACTGGGCGGGAACTACTGGTGCGGACGGCGGAGAGCTGCGCTCCGCCGCCCAGGGGAGGTTGATGGTGGCAACGGCGATGGACGCGGATCTGGTGGCGCTGGCCGAGGCGCACGGCGTGGCGACCTGGTACGAGGACTGGCACCGCGAGCACCGCGAGGTCCCCCCGGCGACGGTGGTCGGCGTGCTGGGCCTGCTCGGGGTCGAGGCGGGTTCCCCCGAGGACGTCCGGCGGGAGCTGGCCGCGGTCGCCGCGGCCCGTCACCAGGGGCGGCTGCCCGGCACGGTGGTGCTGCGCGAGGGGGCGACCCGGGCGCTGGACCACCCGGCGACGGTGACCCTGGAGGACGGCACCGAGTTGCGCGACGTGCACGAGCTGGCCGCCGACCTGCCGCTGGGCTGGCACCGGCTGCGCAGCGGCGACCAGGACGTGACGCTGGTCGTGGTGCCCCGGGCGCTGCCCGAGCCACCGTCGGCCTGGGGCTGGATGGTGCAGCTCTACGCGCTGCACTCGGCCGACTCGTGGGGCATGGGCGACCTGGCGGACCTGACCGGGTTCACCCGCTGGGCGGGCGACGCCGGCGCCGGGGTGGTGCTGCTCAACCCGCTGCACGCGATCACCCCGGTGCACCCGGTGCCGTCCTCGCCGTACTCGCCGTCCAGTCGGCGCTTCGCCAACCCGCTCTACCTGCGGGTGCCCGACACCGCGGCGTACGCGGCGGCCGATCCGCGGCTGCGGGAGCGCATCGACGCGCTGCGCCCGGCGCCCCCGGCGGACGGCCTGATCGACTACGACGCCGTCTGGCGGGCCAAGCAGGCGGCGCTGGAGCTGCTGTGGCCGCTGGCCGACGAGGTCGACCTGGCGGCGGACCCGGGCCTGACCGACTTCGCGACGTACTGCGCCCTCGCGGAGCGCCACGGCGCCGACTGGCGCAGCTGGCCGCCGGAGTTGCGCCGGCCGGACACCGACGCGGTCGCCGCGGCCCGCGTCGAGCTGGCCGGGCGGATCGGCTTCCACGCCTGGTTGCAGCGGCTCTGCGACGAGCAGTTGGCGACCAGCGCCGGGGCGGCGACCGCGGCCGGCATGCCGGTGGGGGTGGTGCTGGACCTGGCCGTCGGCATCGACCCCGCCGGCGCCGACGGGTGGCTGTTGCAGGACGTGCTGGCCGCCGGCGTGCACACCGGCGCCCCGCCGGACGCGTTCAACCAGCTCGGGCAGGACTGGGGCCTGGCCGCCTGGCGGCCGGACCGGCTGGCCGCGACCGGCTACGCCGCGTACCGGGACATGCTGCGCCGGATCCTGCACCGCGCCGGCGGGCTGCGGGTGGACCACGTGGCCGGCCTGTGGCGGCTGTGGTGGGTGCCGCCGGGCGCCGGGGCCGGCGAGGGCACCTACGTCCGGTACGACCCCGACGCCATGCTGGGCATTCTGGCCCTGGAGGCGCAGCGGGCCGGCGCGGTGGTGATCGGCGAGGATCTCGGCACCGTCCTGCCGGTGGTCACGCAGGGCCTGCGGGAGCAGAACATGCTGGGCTCGGCGGTGCTCTGGTTCACCCGGGACGACGAGGATCCGGACGGCGGTTACCTACCCCCGGCCCGTTGGCCCCGCAACGCGCTGGCCACCATCTCGACCCACGACCTGCCGACGGCGGCCGGTTTCCTCACCGGCGAACACGTCCGGGTCCGGGCCGAGCTGGATCTGCTGGGCGACGGGGTCGAGGCGGAGCGGGAACGGGCCGACGCGGACCGCGCGCAGCTGTTCGAGATGCTGCGGGCGGAGGGTCTGCTGACCGACGGCACCGATGCCGACAGCGATGTCGAGGAGGTGATCGTGGCCCTGCACGCGGCGTTGGCGGCCACCCCGTGCCGGCTGGTGCTGGCGTCGCTCTACGACGTGTTGGGCGAGCTGCGCCAGCCGAATCTGCCCGGCACCACCGACCAGTACCCGAACTGGCGGATGCCGCTGCCGGCCACGTTGGCGGAGATCCGCGACGACCCCCGGGTGGAGCGGATCGTGGCGGTGCTGAGCGGCCGGGGTTTGCCGGGTGGCGGTGCGGGCAAGCAAGAAGGTACGAACCCGAGGGAGGTAGACATGAGCGACTTTTTGGGCAAGGCCCGCGACTTCGCCGACAAGCACGACGAGCAGGTCGACAAGGGCGTCGACCGGGCTGGCGACATGGTCGACCAGAAGACCGGTAACAAGTACTCCGACCACGTCGACCGGGGAGTTGACCAGGTCCAGGAGCGCACCGGGGCGGGCGACACGTCGCAGGCCTGAGATGGCCGCGTCAACCAGCCGAGGGCGGTCGGTCACCGACCGCCCTCGTCGCTCCCCTCAGCGTCCCCGCACCACCGAGCGCCCAGGCACCAGTCAGCGCAGCGGCACCACTCAGCGCAGGGGCACCGCCGGCAGCGGCTCCGCGTCCGCCTCGGCGGCCGGGTCGAGCAGCACGGGATGGGTCCGCGTCGGCCGCTGCTGCTGCCGGCACGCCAGCGGCCGCAACAGCGCCGAGCGGTGCTCCGGATGCTCGGCGCAGTGCCGCAGGGCCCGTACGACCGCGCCCGGGTGGTGCTCACCACCGCCGTACTCGCCGCAGCGGCGGCAGTCCCACCGCCAGTACGCGGGGCCCACCGTCGGACGGCACCGCCGCACCAGCAACGGCCGGACCACCCCGGTGGCCCCTGCCCCGGCGGCGCTTGCCACGGCGTTCCCCGCCACGGCGTTCCCCGCCACGGTGCCGCTGGCCAGGGCACCCGCGACGGTTCCGCTGGCGACGAACGTCACCGCCCCGTCCGCGACGTCGATCAGCACACTGGTCACGGTCGTCACGACCCTTCCGGCTACCGTCCGGGCGGTCGTCCGGACCGCTCCCCAGGATCAGTTTCATCCGCCCGGCCGCCACCCGGAGTGGTTTCCGCAAAGGCCGGCCCACCCCGGCGGCGCGCCGCTGGCGACGGGGGTCCGTCGATGACCACCGTCGAGACCTTCGCGCACGAGGCGTTCTTCTACCGCACCGACGACGAGTACGCCCGGGCGCTGGTGCCGTACCTGCGGCAGGGCATCGAGCTCGGCGAGGCCGTCGCCGTGGCCACCGCCACCCGCCGGATAGCCCTGTTGCGCGACGCGTTGGGGGCCGATGCCCGGGCGGTGACCTTCCTGCCCGACAAGGAGTGGTACATACGTCCGGCCCGGACCATCGCCGGCTGGGCGCGGATGGTCTCCGCGTCGATGGCCGGCGGCCGCCGGCGCAGCCGGCTGATCGGCGAGGTGCGCTTCGGCTCCGCCGACGGCCATCGCAGCTGGGTACGCGCCGAGTCGGCGATCAACCGGGTGCTCGCCGGCCTACCGGCCCGGCTGGTCTGTCCGTACGACGTGGGGCGGCTGCCACGGCAGCTGATCGACGACGGTCGGCGGACCCATCCACTCATTCTCAACGGCGGGTGCCGGGACAATCCCGGGTACCTGCCCCCGGAGCGGGTGCTGGCCGACATCGCCGAGCCGCCGTTCCCGGTGGCCGGCACGCCGGCCATCGAGGTGCCCATCGGGGACACCGTGTCGCCGCTGCGGGACCTGGTCCGCGAGCGTGGCACCGCCGGCGGGTGGCTGAGCGCCGACGGGCTGGACGACCTGGTGCTGGCGCTCAGTGAGGTGGTGACCAACGGCCTGCGGCACGGCGACGGCCGCCGGCTGCTGCGGGTCTGGGCGAGCACCGACGCGGTGGTCTGCGAGGTGACCGACGACGGCGCGGATCCCCCGGGCGTGCTGGCCGGCTACCTGCCGCCGACGCCGGGGGCCGCCGGCGGGATGGGCCTGTGGCTGGTGCACCAGATCTGCGATTCGCTGTCGATCGACACCTCCGACGGTCACACCCGGGTCCGGTTCGCCATCCGCGCCCGCTGAGCGGTTGCCCGGCGCGCGCTTCGGTGCGCGGTTCGGCGCGCACTTCGGTGCGCGGTTGCCGGCCGGTCAGCGGGCCGCGACCAACCCGTACCCGCTCGCCGTGACGCCGGGGAAGACGCTCGCCAGGCTGCCCACCCGGCAGCGCTTCTGCAGGATCTCGCCGATCACCGATCGGTAGTCGGTGGTGGCGGCGAGGTCGCCGGCGACCAGCCGGGCCGGCGCGAGGCCCGGCCACCGGCCGTACACCCGGCGGCCCTTGACGCCGCCGCCGAGCAGCAGCATCGCGTTGCCGTGCCCGTGGTCGAGGCCCTTGGAGCCGTTCTCCTGCACCCGCCGGCCGAACTCGCTGATCGTCAGCAACGTCACCCCGCCGAGGCCGGTCGGCCCCAGGTCGGTGGCGAACGCGGCCAGCGCGGCGGCCAGCCCGGCCAGCTTGTCGAACATCTGCTGGCCCGGCGCGGCGGTGCCCAGCCCTTCGTGCAGGTCCCAGTCACCGGAGTCCACGCAGGCCGTCATCAGGCCGACGTTGCCCTTGATCAGCCGGGCCACGTCGCGCAGCGCCTTACCGAGGTCGGTGTCCGGGTAGACCGCCCCGTTCGCCGGCTGGTAGCCGGCGGCGGAGAGCACCCCCGTGGTCTGCAGCGCCCCGGTGACCTGCTGCGCCGGCCCGGCCAGGTGTGCCGGCACCCCGTCGTGCAGGGCGCGCACGGTGGCCGGCAGCGCCGGGAAGCTGTCGTGGCCGTACATCTTGAACGCGTCGATGGAGTCCAGCCCGAGGTCGGGGGCCGGTCCGGCGAGCGCCCGGACCGGCATCGGGCTGCCCAGCGACACGGCGTTGAACGCGCTGTCCGCGCCGGCCGCGCCGAGCATCCGGTCGATCCAGCCGGTGCGTAGTGAGGTGCCGGGGGCGGCGCGCTCCAGTTCCTCCATCGCCGCGAAGTGCGACCGGTTCGGCCTGGGCTGGCCGACCGCGTGCACCGCCGCCAACTGCCCGGCCTCCCACCAGGGCAGCAGCGGACGCAGCGCCGGGTTCAGCCCGAACGACCGGTCGCCGCCGATCAGCTGCGCCCGGGGCACCCCGATCGTCGGGCGGGCGCGGTAGTAGTCCGGGTCACCGGCCGGTACGACCGCCGACATGCCGTCGAAGCCACCTCGCAACGACAGCACCACCAGCACGTCCCCGGTGTACGCCGGCGCGGCGAACGCCAGCGAGGTGGACAGCCCTTCGCCGGCCAGGCCGGCCAGGGCGCCGGCCGCGCCGGCCGACAGGGCCCGGCCGAGCAGGCCGCGCCGGGACAGGGTGCTGGTGGTGCGCTGGTTGTCGGCGCAGCCGCATGCGGTCGCAGTCATCGTCGTCACCTGACCGTGAAGTAGGGGGAGTCGAGCAGGAGGGCGACCAGGTACCCGGCGGCCCAGGTGACGGCCTTGTGGTTGGCCCGCAGCGCTTCGGTGGGGGTCTTGCCGAACAGCGCGGTCGCCGCGGCCGTGTGGGCGGGATGCATCGTCCGGCCGAACAGCCGCACCGCGAGGGCGTCGACCAGCGCGCCGAAGGTCGCCGGCAGCGGACCGGCGAGGTCGGTGATCAGATTCGCCGGCCGGACGAGCTGCTTGGGCCACCAGCCCGCGACGATGTTGAGGTGGCTGTTCCAGCGGGACAGGTGCCCGGACGGTGACGCCCAGGCGGTCGCCAGGTCGGGATAGCCGTCCGGTGAGGCCCACGCCATCGGGGCCTGACCGGCCGCGCCCACCGTCCACAGCAATGCCTGGATGGCCTTGGTGCCTCGCGGGTTGCCGCCGTCGACGTCCACCGGTTCCGGCTGGAAGCCCAGGGTCCGGACGGTGGCCACCAGGTCCTCCAGCGGGGTGCGGACCTTGGCGCCGAGCGCGGCGGCGAACTCGGGCGAGCCGAACAGCGCCCGCAGCACCGGGGCGATCGCCGACCGGTTCGCCAGGTACACCTTCGCCAGCCGGTCGACCAGCGCCGCCGGCGGGTTGTCGGCGACGAACCGCACGCACAGCTTGCGGGCGATCCGCTGGGCGGTGGCGGGGTGCAACGCCAGGTAGTCGAGCATGGCCAGGGAGGCCGCCTCGCCCCCGGTGTCGGTGCCGTTGGCGTGGGTGAAGCCGAGCACCCGCACCGGTCCGGTGGCGTGTCGCCAACGGTCGTACCGGTACCGCCCGGTTTCCCAGTCGACCGTCAGCCCGGTCAGCAGCCGGGCCGCGTTCTGCACGTCGGCCTCGGTGTGCACCAGCCCCACGGTGTGCAGTTCGAGCAGCTCGCGGCCGTAGTTCTCGTTGGGCCGCGTTCTGGTCGAGGACCGGTTGTCCAGATAGGACAGCATCGCCGGGTGTCGGGCGCTGGCCTTGAGCAGGTCCGCGAACCGGCCCAGGGCGAAGCGACGGATGACCGTACGGTCGTAGTCCTGCCGGCTGTCCCACACGTCGCCGGACGGGCAGGTGACGTTGAGGTGGTTGCCCCAGAAGTCGACCATCACCTCCAGCAGTTGCCGCTTGCTCCAGATCGCCCGGGTCAGCGTCGCCATGCCGAGCTCGTTCATCACGTCCCAGCTGTACCGCTTGAGCTTCCCGGCGGTGACCTGGGCGTGTACGCCGTTGATGTCCAGTGCGGCGAGCGGCAGCCGGGTCAGCAAAGCGTCGCACTCGGAGTCGACGATCGCGGCCGGGTTGAGCTGGCGCTCCAGCCACGCGGCCCGGCCCAAGCTATTGATCTCGGCGAGCGACGCGGGGGTCGGTGCGTACGTCGCCCGGCGCAGCAGGTGCCGCAGCGGGTCGGCGGGAACGAGGTCGGTGACGCCGAGAGTGGTCGCGCCGGGGGTGGCGGCGTGTGCCGCTGGTGCGAGCAGTCCCACGCCGGCGACCGCGCCGACGGTGGCCGCGCCCTGCACCAGTCGACGGCGGCTGATTGCGGGGGGTGTGTCGGTTGCCGTCATGCGGGGCTCGTCGGCCGGAGCCGGCCGGTCCTGCCGGTTTTCGGGGCGCCGCAACCAAACT
>DASVVF010000024.1:0-4097 GCA_036386695.1 Catenuloplanes sp.
GGTGTTTCCTATAGGGAAGCAGAGCAAAGGCGCGGGCGGACGCTGTTGAGGTCCGGCTGGAATCCTGGGCTGGCGCGGATGGCTGCAACTCGGCCGGGATCGCTGCGGTTGGGCCGGATCGCTGCGGTTGGGCCGGGATCGGTGCCCGGTTGGGCCGGGATCGGTGCGGTTCGGCCCGGATCACTGCGGCTCTGCGGGGGATCACTGCGGCTCGGCGAGGATGGCGTACAGCCTCCGTCGGGTGTCGTTCAGGATTGTCAGGGCCTGCTCACGTTGCTCCGGTGTGCCGCTGAAGGCGACCTGCCGCAGCGCGTTCATGATCCCGAAGCTGGCTTCGCGGAAGTCCTGGGCCTGCGACACGGTGTCGTCGGTGAACTCCTGCCACGGGGGGTTCTCGGCGGCCCGGTTCGCCTCGTCACGGCCGGCCTCGGTCACGGTGAAGCGGCGCCGGCCGCCGCCGGCGTCGGCCTCGATCAGGCCCTCGTCCTCCAGCAGTTGCAGCGTCGGGTAGACCGACCCGGGGCTGGGTCGCCAGATGCCACCGGTGCGGCTCTCCAGCTCCTGGATCATCTCGTAGCCGTGCATCGGCCGTTCGGCCAGCAGTGCCAGCAGGGCGGCCCGTACGTTCGGGCGCTTTCCGCCGGGACCGCGGCCGCGGCCGTGCCCGGGGTGTCCGGCGCCGGGCCCACGGCCGGCGCCGAACGGGAAGCCGGCCGGAAAGCCGGGCGGCGTCCCGAAGCCGCGCATCCGCATGTCGTGCAGGTCCCGGAAGTGTCTGCCGAAGGGCTTCATGATGGATCTCCGTTCTGTCGGCGATGGCTCGACGATATATCGGGAGCGTATCGGCGACAAGGTCGCTGCCAAGATCAGGGGAGAAAACATTCACGTAATGTGTCGCCACGCGGACTTCACGTCACCGTGGCGGGGAAGGGACAATGCCGGGGTGCCCCAAAGACTCATGCCACGAACTCGCGTTGCCGACCGTCGACCGACCATGGAAGACGTCGCGGCAAGAGCTGGAGTTTCCCGCGGAACGGTCTCAAGAGTCCTCAATGGAGGCGATCGGGTCAGTGGTCCCACCTTCGACGCGGTACGGCTCGCCATCCAGGAGACCGGCTACGTCGTCAACCAGCACGCCCGCAGTCTGGTCACCCATCGGTCCGACTCGGTGGCCTTCGTCCTGTCCGAGCCGCAGGATCACCTCTTCGAGGACCCCAACTTCAGCGTCCTGTTGCGGGGCTGCTCGGAAGCGCTGGCCCTGCACGGGATCATGCTGCTGGTCTCGATCGCCAGTACCGACGAGGAGTGCCGACGGGTGAGCCGGTACATCAGCGGTGGCCATTTCGACGGCGCGCTGCTGGTGTCCAACCAGGCCACCAATCCGCTGCTCAACGACCTGGCGGCCGGCGGGCTGCCGCTGGTGACCTGCGGCCGCCCGGTGGGCCACGAGCGGAACATCGCCTATGTCGCCGCCGACGACCGGGACGGCGCCCGGCAGGTGGTGACCTATCTGGCCGGCAAGGGTCGCAAGCGGATCGCCACGATCACCGGCCCGCGCGGGCTGTCCTGCGGCGACGATCGACTGGCCGGCTACCGTGACGTGCTCGGCGAACCGGACCCGCGAATGGTGGTGTCGGCGCCGTTCAGCCGGGACGGCGGGGTCCTGGCGATGCGTCAGTTGCTGCGCCAGGCTCCCGACCTGGACGCGGTGTTCGCCGCCTCGGACCTGTTGGCCGCCGGCGCGATCGACGAACTGCACGCAACCGGCCGCAAGGTGCCCGACGACGTGGCTGTGGCCGGCTTCGACGACTCGAAGATCGCCCTGACCACCGACCCGCCGCTGACCACCACCCGGCAGCCCTTCGACCGGATCAGCAGCGAGATGGTGCGGCTGCTGCTGGCCCGGTTGGCCGGCGAACCCCCGTCCGCGGCCATTCTGCCGACCGAGCTCATGGTGCGGGCGTCCGCCTGACGACCTCCCCCGCTACCGACGAAGGCGGGCCCGGGCGTTGCGCCCGGACCCGCCTTCTCCGCTGGGACATCGTTGGTCAGGCCGACCCCAGCACCGCCAGCCCCGGTAGGGCGCGGTCGTCGTAGCCGAACAGTGCCTGGTTCTCCCAACCGTTGCCGGACGCCGGCCGGGTCGGATCCCAGCCGTTGCCCGGCACCGCGGTCCACGGTGCCTCCCAGTAGAAGACCCCGAGCCCACGGTTGTTCGGCACCGCCCGGACCGCGTTGTACACCGCCCGCAGCGCGTCCGCCTGGCCCTGGGCGGTGGCCGGGAAACCGCCGGTACGGGCCAGCGCCGCGGTGAAGATGTTCGGCTCGCCGTCATCCTGGGCGGTGGTGAAGCCGTACGCCGTCTCGGCGACGACCACGTCGCGCCCGTAGCGCAGCGCCAGGTCGATGAGGTTGGCCTGCAGGCTGGCCACCGTGCCGTGCCAGTAGATGTAGTGCGAGACACCGATGACGTCGAACGGCACCCCGCGGCTGACCGCCTGGTCGAACCACCACCGGTGCTGGGTGTTGTTGCCGCCCTCGGCCAGGTGCAGCATGACCCGGGTGGAGCCGTTGACCGCCTTCACCGCGCTCACCCCGGATTTGAGGAACGTGGCGAGGTTGGCCCAGTTGGAGCTGCGCCCCTCCGGCCACAGCATGCCGTCGTTGATCTCGTTGCCGACCTGCACCATGTCGGCCGTCGTGCCCTGCGCCTTGAGGGCGTTGAGCACGTCGTACGTGTGGTTGTAGACGGCGCTGCTGAGCTGGCTGACGCTGTAGCCGGCCCAGGCCCGGGGCTTGTCCTGCTGGCCCGGGTCGGCCCACGAGTCGGAGTAGTGGAAGTCCACCAGCAGCTGCATCCCGGCCGACTTGATCCGGCGGGCCATGGTCAGCACCCGGGCCCGGTTGTTGTAGCCGTCGGCGGGGTTGACCCAGACCTTGAGGCGGCCGTAGTTGACGCCGTTGGAGCGCAGCAGCGTGACCGCGTCGCGCTGGGTGCCGCCGCTGTCCCGGTACACCCCGCCGCGGTCCTCGCTCTTCTTCAGCGACGAGATGTCGGCGCCACGGATCCGGATGGTGCTGCCGGTGCTGCCGGTGCTGGCCAGCCGGATGTCGTCGAAGTCGGCCCAGTCGTTGGCCCGGCCGTTGGAGACCAGGCTGATCGTGCACTGCCCGGAGGTCACCCGGGTGGTCACCGAGATCTGTTGCCAGGTCGCCGACCAGGGCAGCATGGTCCGGGCCTCTGCCCCGCCGCAGTTGCGCAGCGAAAGGTAGGCGTTCTGCGCGCCGCTGGACCGTACCCAGGCCCACAGGGTGTAGGTGCCGTTGGCGATGCCGGACAGGTACTGGTACGTCTCCACCTGGTACGCGCCGGTGGACCAGTGGCTGAGCCGGTTGTTGCCGGAGTGGCCGCCGGCCTGGCTGAAGCTGGCGGCCTGGTGGCCGCCGGCGGAGTACTCCGACCAGCCGGTGGGGGCCTGGCCGACGCCACTTTCGAAACCGGTGTTGGTCAGGGTGGTGGCGGCCGAGGCGGTCGGGGCGAGCTGGGGGAGGAGCCCGGCGGTCAGCGCGGCGAGGGTCGCCGCGACCACCAGCAGTGGACGTCTACGCATGGTCGTCTCCTTGGGCGGACGGCGTCAGAACCGGTTGAAGACCTTCAGGGCGGGCAGCGCACGGCCGGCGTAGTCGAACAACGCCTGGTTCTCCCAGCCGTCGCCGGAGGACGGGTCGGCCGGGTCCCAGCCGGCGCCCCTGGTGGCGGTCCAGGTCGGCTCCCAGTAGAAGACGCCCAGCGCGCCCGGCACGGCGGCCACCGTGTTGAACATGTCGCGCAGCGCCTCGGCCTGGCCCTGCGGCGTGGCCGGCCAGCCGCCCTCCTTGGCCAGTTCGGCGGTGAAGATGTTCTTCTCGTGGTCGTTCTCGGCTGTGGTGAAGCCGTACGCGGTCTCCACCACCATCACCGGCTTGTTGAACCGCTTGGTCAGGTCGAGCAGGTTGTGCTGCAGATAGCCCAGCGGGCCGTGCCAGTACGGGTAGTGCGAGACCCCGATGATGTCGAACGGCACCTTGCGCTGGGTCGCCTGGTCGAACCACCAGGT
>DASVVF010000025.1:0-2714 GCA_036386695.1 Catenuloplanes sp.
ATCCGCCAACATGTGGATCATCGGGGCTGTCCTGCTGGAGTGTGCCGGTCCAACGGCCCGCAACAGGACACCATCCCAGCCACCATCCCAACCGGGCGGGTGTTGCCGCTGGTGGCGACCCGGTAATCGTCCCATCGTCCCAGCCGCCTTGTGATGGCGGTCGATGCCGACCAGCCTGGAAGCCGCCCGGCACGGCGCGTTCCGGACCCTGTCGACGGCGCTCCGGCGCTCCGGCGCTGCGGACAGCATCGACGGGCGCCCGGAGACAGCGCGATACCGATAATTGTGGGAGAGGTACCTCATGAGAAAACGGCAGTGGAACCGACGGTCCGTGGCAGGGGTTCTGGCGGCGGCGGCGTTGGGTGTCGGCGCCGTGGTGGTGAGCCCGACAGCGGCGCTCGCCGCCAACGAGACCCCGTGCAACGGCCGCACCGACTTCTTCAAGGTGATCAGCTACCCGGACAACCGGCACACCGAGACCTGCTTCGCCAACTCCGGTACGCTCCACCGCCAGCTCACCTCGGTGACCGAGCTGCACGCGGGCAACAACGTCGTGACGGTGTACTGGGAAGGCGGCCTGCGGACCCCGGTTTTCCGGGGTGAGCACTCCACCGGCTGGAACCGCGCAACCATGATCCGGTTTCACATCAGCTGAGACGCGGCGATGACGCGGCGGCCGGCTGAGCGGTTGCGCTCGGCCGGCCGTCACGTCGTCGCGACCGCTACGAGGTCAGGATGCTCGCCCCGTAGTAGTTGAGGGACTGGACCACGTCGGCGTAGACGAACCGCCAGCTGCAGAGCCGGCCCGCCCAGACCTCGCCGGTGCACGGGACGAACGTCCCGCTGACCCCACCGGTGATGGTGCCCTTGGCGAAGACCTTGCCGTCGTCGGGGTAGGGCAGTTCGAAGACCGGACCGCCGCTGTCGCCCTGTCCGGCGCCGCTGACGCGGGCCTGCTGGTCCGCGTACACCATCGGGTAGCGGCCACCCCAGCTCGCGTTGTTGGCGATCACCCGGATGTTGCACCGGACACCGGAGCGCGAGCCGGACGTGCACAGCCAGTTGCCGACGTAGCTGAACGTCGCGCCGCGCACGGCCTTGGTGAAGCTGGTCTCCGTCCAGGGACCGTCCCAGACCCGACCGTGGGCCCGCGCGTTGATCATGTGCGTGTCACGGGTGTCGTTGTCGTTGAACACGGAGCCCATGTAGTCTCCGCCACCGTCGTAGATGTTGTTGCCATTGTTGCCGCAGTGGCCGGCGGACAGAACGCGGCTGTAGCCGCCCCACCAGATTCCCCAGCCCGTGGTGCAGTTCTGCGTACGGGCGCCGCCCCAGTAGGGCGAGTAGTCGTTCTGCCGGGTGAACAGCACCCCGCTGCCCGCGGCCTTCGCGCTGTCCGGGAAGATCCTGACGCTGGAGGTCTGGGCCGCCGCCCGTGCGGTCCGGCCGGCGTTCTGCTTGACCCGGATGCCGCTGCCGTCGATCATCGGCGACACTTCCGCGTAGGCCGCGTCCCGGCCGAGCCGCTGCACCTCGGCGCTGAGCTGCGCCTCGCTGTAGCGGGCCGGGATGACCCGGATCGGGATGCTCCGGCTCTCGGCGGCGATCACCTGTCGTACCGCTGCGGGCACCTTGGCCTGCCAGTACACCATCAGTGCCCGGTTTTCGGGGGCGGCCACGATGTTGCTGTAGCCGCTGTTGCGCTGGGTCTTGGCCGCCTCCTGGATGCGGGTGGCGGCCGCGTTCAGCTGCTGCTGCATCTTCATGACCTCGGCCCACGAGGAGAAGCCGCCGGGGACCGGCGTCTTGTTCATCTCGGTCCAGGCCCGGCTGACGATGGCCTTGCCGCCGGCGTCGGGCGACGGGGCGGCCGACGCCGTGTGCGAGGCTCCGGCCAGGACGAGGACCACTGTCGCGCCAGTGGCCAGGAAACCGTTAGTTCTAAATCTGCGCATTTCGAAAAGCCTCTCCGGATTGACTCTTCTGTCGAATTTCTGGGCAATTGCGAGATTGGCACGTGACCGTCGGTAAGACAAGCGATACGGAGGGTATTGCTGCCCTTTGTCAAATACCAGACAGGGTCTCTGACCAGGCCTTTCATCGGCTCCGCTCGACCCGCCGCCGGAGTTCGCGCCGCGCGGATGAGCCGCCCCGCTCGATGGATGCCCGGACCCGATACCGGCACGCCGGCGGGCCGCCGGGCCCGCTCCACCGGACGGGTGCCCTGCTAGCGTCTGCGGGGACATCAACGGTCGGCACCGGGCAGCCGGTACCCCGACCCGGCGGACGTCGATCCCGCGTGCCCGTCGGCACCGGTCCGGTCGCGCGCCGCGCGGGCACTCGGTCGACCACCGGGGCGCGGGCACCGGTTCGGTCCGGTCGGGGTTGCGCGGGCACCGGTTCGGTCGCGGACACGCCGTCGGCCGGGGGCGCGGGCAACGCTCCGGCCGCAGGGCGCGGGCACCGGGTCGGTCGCCGGGCGGATCCTGGTGCCGGCCAGCGGGGGCCGGACACCGGGGCGGGGAGGGGAGGAGGGCGGGAGCGTGGCGCAGGACGACCCCCGGCGGCGGGTGCCCCGCACCGACGCCGTGCTCGCCGACCCCCGGCTGGCCGCCGCCGTGGCCCTGCTCGGCCGGGCCCAGGTGAAAGCGGCCGTCACCGGCGCCCAGGAGCGCGCCCGGCGAGGGGAGATCCGCCCGGAGGAGGTCGCCGAC
>DASVVF010000026.1:0-7477 GCA_036386695.1 Catenuloplanes sp.
CCGGCGGTGGCCGTGCCGCACCACCCCGGCGGCACCTTCGACTTCACCGCCGACTGGCGGTTCGCGCTGGTCAACGCCGCCGAGGTGAGCGATCCCACCGGGGCGTTCAGCACCGCGGCGAACCCGGGCTTCGACGACTCCGGCTGGCGCCGGTTGCACCTGCCGCACGACTGGAGCATCGAGCTGAATCCGACCGCCGGCCCCGCGACGACCTCCGGCACCGGGTTCTACCAGGGCGGGCTGGGCTGGTACCGGAAGGCGTTCACCCTGCCTTCGGCCATGGCCGGCAAGCGGATCGCGGTCGAGTTCGACGGCGTCTACATGGACTCCGAGGTGTACCTCAACGGCACGTTGCTGGGCGGGCATCATTACGGCTACACCGGCTTCAGCCTGGAGCTGACCGGTGCGCACACCGACGGGCGCACGGCCAACCTGTTGGCCGTGCGGGTGCGTAACCCCATCCCGAGCAGCCGCTGGTACTCCGGCAGCGGCATCTACCGCAACGTCCGCCTGGTGGTCACCGACCAGGTGCACGTCGAGCGGCTCGGCATGGTGGTCACCACACCGGACCTGGCGCGGACCGTGGACGCCGGTTACGCCACGGCGCGCGTCGCCACCACCCTGGCCGGCACCGGCCCGGCCGGGACGCCGGTCCAGGTCACCTCCACGGTGTACGACGCGCAGGGCCGCCCGGTCGGCTCCGCGGCCGGCACGGTGCCCGCCAGCGGCCCGCCGGTGACCGCCACGGTCGACGTGCGGGTACCCCGGCCACGCCTGTGGGACGTGACGGACCCGTACCTGTACACGGTCACCACGCGGCTCACCGTGGGTGGCCGGGTCGTCGACACGTACACGTCCCGGACGGGTTTGCGGTGGACCCGGTTCGACCCGGGGGCCGGCTTCTTCCTCAACGGCCGCGCGGTCAAGTTCCAGGGCGTGAACCTGCACCACGACCTCGGCGCGCTGGGCGCCGCGGTCAACCGCGACGCGATGCTGCGCCAACTGACCATCATGAAGCGGATGGGCGTCAACGCGGTACGCACCGCGCACAACCCACCGGCGCCCGAGCTGGTGCGGCTCTGTGACGAACTCGGCCTGGTCATGATCGTGGAGGCGTTCGACGTCTGGCAGGTAGCCAAGACGCGAAACGACTACGCCCGGTTCTTCGACGCCGACAGCGACGCGGACATCGCCCAGATGGTCCGGGAGTCGCGCAACTCCCCCGCCGTCGTCATGTGGTCCATCGGCAACGAGATCCCGGACACCACCCGGGAGTCCGGCGTGCCGGTCGCCCGCCGGCTGATCGACCGGGTGCGCTCGCTGGACCCGACCCGGCCGGTGACCATCGGCTCGGACCGGTACCGGCGGGTGCCGGCGGCCGGCTCGCCGGCCGAGCGGATCCTGCAGATGGTCGACGGCGTCGGGCTCAACTACAACACCGCCGCCTCCGTCGACGCCCTGCACGCCAGGTACCCGAACACGTTCTTCTACGAGTCCGAGTCGTCCTCGGAGACCTCCACCCGGGGCCGGTACGACCAACCGGAGCAGCTCAACACCGGGGAGAACCACGCCCCGGGGCGACGGGCGGCCTCCTCGTACGACAACAACCTCGCCTCCTGGACGATGAGCGGCGAGTACGCGCTGAAGAAGGACCGGGACCGGCCGTGGTTCCTCGGCCAGTTCCTGTGGGCCGGCATCGACTACCTCGGCGAGCCGACCCCGTTCGACGTCTTCCCGGTCAAGACGTCCTTCTTCGGGGCGGTGGACACCGCCGGCTTCGCCAAGGACCAGTACCACCTCTTCAAGAGCCAGTGGACCCGCGAGCCGATGGTGCACCTGCTGCCGATGGACTGGACCACCCACCGGCCCGGCGATCCGGTCCAGGTGTGGGCGTACAGCAACGCCGACACGGTCGAGTTGTACCTCAACGGTCGCTCGGTGGGAGTGCGCCGCTTCGACCGGAAGGTGACCGCCGACGGGCGGGCGTACCTGGAGACCACCGAGGCCACCGGTGACGACAAAACCGTCACGACCGGGGCGTACCCGGGCAGCTACACCGGCACCGACGGCACCGCCGGGCATCTGCGGCTGACCTGGACGGTCCCCTTCCAGCCGGGTCGCCTGGTGGCGGTCGCCCGGCGCGGCACTGTGGAGGTGGCCCGCGACGAGGTCCGCACCGCCGGGGCGCCGGCGGCCGTACGCCTGTCCACGGACCGCCACACCGCGCCGGCGGACGGTCGGTCGCTGGCGTTCGTGACCGCCGACGTGGTCGACCGGCACGGCGTCGTCGTGCCGTCGGCGGAGAATCTGCTGACGTTCTCCGTGCGCGGTGGGCGGCTGGTCGGCGTGGACAACGGCCGGCAGGAGAGCGCGGAGAGCTACAAGGCCAGCCACCGGACGGCGTTCCACGGCAAGGCCCTGGCCATCGTGGCCCCGACGGGGTGGGGCGCGGTGACCGTCACCGCGTCGGCCGCCGGTCTGCGCGGCGGTCGGGCCGTCCTGCTGGCGCACCCGCCGGGTCCGGCCGCCGCCGGCGGTCAGGGCCGGGCCCCGGTGAGCTGGTTCACCCCGGACGCCCCGACGACACCGGTGCCGCCCGCGCCGCCCGGGGTGGCCGGGCTGACCGCCGACGCCAGCTTCGCCGGCACCGAAGGCACCCCGCCGGCCGCGATGGTGGACGGGGTGACGGGGTCGGGCGGCTGGTCCAACGCGTACGCGAAGGATCCCACCCCGCTGCTGCCCCGGATCAGCGCCGCCCGATCCGCCGACTGGGTCTCGGTGGCCTGGGCGTCGGCGCGCCCGGTCGACGGTGTGACCGCCTGGTTCACCGTCGACGCGCGGCATTCCCGGCCGGCTGCCGTCGCGGTGTCCTATTGGGATGGTCGTGGTTGGCGGCCGGCGACCGGGGTCCGGATCGCCTGGCCGGCGGGATCCACCGAACCCACCGCCATCACCTTCGACGCGGTCAGCACCACCCGCCTGCGCCTGGAACTGACCAGCGGCCGCCCGCAGACCCCGGACGGGTTCCTCGGCATCAGCGAACTCGCCCTCACCGCCGGCTGACGCCGGCCGCCATCGCCAACCCGGCAGCGGGCGGCCGGCACCGGCAGCCCGCCAGCCCAGCGGCCCAGCGGCCCGCCAGCCCGGCAGCGATCAGCGGCGGTACCGCCGAACCGGGCGTGGTGCCCAGGAGTCGACCCGCGCCGGCTGGGTACTGCCACGATCATGGAATATCGTGCGCTGGGCCAGTGCGGCCTGCAAGTTTCTGTCCTGTCCATGGGCACCATGACCTTCGGCGGCAAGGGCGGCTTCGCCAATGTCGGCTCGACCGACGTGGCCGAGGCCCGCCGGCAGGTCGACCTCTGCCTCGACGCGGGAGTCAACCTGATCGACACCGCCGACATCTACTCCGACGGCGCCTCGGAGGAGATCGTCGGTGAGGTGCTGCGCGGTCGGCGCGACGAGGTCCTGGTCGCCACCAAGGTCCGCTTCGCGATGGGGGCGGGCCCCAACGACGGCGGCCTGTCCCGCCATCACATCGTCAACGGCTGCGAGGCGAGCCTTCGGCGGCTGCAGACCGACCACATCGATCTCTACCAGCTGCACGAATGGGACGGTCGGACCCCGCTGGAAGAGACGCTGGAGGCGTTGGACCTGCTGGTGCGCGCCGGCAAGGTGCGCTATGTCGGGTTGTCGAACTTCGCCGGCTGGCAGTTGATGAAGGCGCTAGGGACCGCCGAGCGGACCGGGCTGCCCCGGTTCATCAGCCAGCAGATCTACTACTCGCTGCAGGGCCGCGACGCCGAGTACGAGCTGATCCCGGCCGCCGTCGACCAGGGCCTCGGGGTGCTGGTCTGGAGTCCGCTGGCCGGCGGGCTGCTCTCCGGCAAGTACCGCCGCGACCACACCGCTCCGGCGGGCTCGCGACAACTCACCGACTGGGACGAGCCACCGGTGTACGACCAGGAGAAGCTCTACGACACGGTCGAGGCCCTGGTCGACGTCGCCGGGGCGCACGGGGTCTCGGCCGCCCAGGTCGCGCTGGCCTGGACGCTGGGCCGACCGGCCGTGACATCGCTGGTGATCGGTGCCCGCACCACCGAGCAGCTCACCGACAACCTCGCGGCAGCCGAGCTGGTCCTGGCGGCCGATGAGCGTCGGCGCCTGGACGAGGTGAGTGCCCCGCCGTTGCTGTACCCGTACTGGCATCAGGCGAAGACCGCCGGCGACCGGCTGTCCCCGGCCGATCTGACCCTGTTGGGGCCACATCTGTAGATCTTGCGGGGCTGCGGTATGAAGCGGGCGGAATGCGGTGGTGTTACATTGACTGTCGTCATCATCCGCCGGGGTGTTATGTACCGGCGCACACCCTATGCTCCATCCTTCCTGAGGGAGTTGACGATGCGCAGACGTACTCTCGCCACTGCCACCGCCGCCGCTCTGGCCGTCGCGTTCAGCGGCGGAGCTGTCGCGGTGGCCCAGCCGCCGACCACCCCGGCGGCACTCGCCGCCGTGGTCGGCGGCATCGACTTCGACCGACCGCAGGTCGTCGCGTCCGGCCTGGAAACCCCGTGGGGCCTCGCCTTCCTACCGGACGGCAGCGCCCTGGTGGCCGAGCGCAACCGGGCCCGGGTCACCCAGATCCGCCCGGGTGCCGCACCCCGCCAGGTGGCCACCATCGCCGGCGTCCGGGCGGGCGGGGAAGCCGGCCTGCTCGGCCTGGCCGTCTCGCCGAACTACCGGCAGGACGGCTTCGTGTACGCCTGCTTCACCAGTGCGAACGACATCCGCATCGTCCGGTTCCGGCTGGACGCGCCGACCAACCAGCAGGTGATCTTCAGCGGAGCCAGGCGGGCGAACATCCACGACGGCGGGCGGATCAAGTTCGGGCCCGACGGCATGCTCTACGCCACCATCGGCGACGCCAACGTCACCGGCACCGCCCAGGACCGCAACAGCCTCAACGGCAAGATCCTGCGGATGCGGCCGGACGGTGGCGTGCCGGCCACCGGCAACCCGTTCCCGAACTCCCTGGTGTACAGCATGGGCCACCGCAACCCGCAGGGCCTGGCCTGGGACTCGCGCGGGCGGTTGTACGCCGCCGAGTTCGGCCAGAACCGCTGGGACGAGGTGAACCACATCGTGGCCGGCGGCAACTACGGCTGGCCGACGGTGGAGGGACGGAGCAACGACACCCGGTTCCGCAACCCGCTCGTGGTCTGGAGCACCGCGGAGGCCTCGCCCAGTGGGGCTGCCTTCGCCCACAACACGCTGTTCGTCGCCGCGCTACGCGGCCAGCGGCTGTGGACCGTCCCGCTGACCAACGCCGGCGCGGCGGGCACCCCGGTCGCTGTCCTGCGCGGCACCTACGGCCGGCTGCGCACGGTGGAGGCCGCTCCGGACGGCTCGCTCTGGGTGACCACCAGCAACCGCGACGGCCGGGGCACGCCGGCGGCCGCCGACGACCGGGTCATCCGCTTCCCCGCCGGCTGACGGTTCCACCTCCCAGCACCGTCCTGTGTAGAACGACGCGCCGCGGTCACCATGGTGACCGCGGCGCGGTTTCAGATCGACCCGGCGTTGGGTACAGGGGGCCCGCAACCCCCCACCCGAGGAGATTTCATGTCGGTCCAGGCCGTGTTCTACATCATCGCGATCATCCTGCTGGTGCTGGCGGCCCTGCCGGTCGGTACCCGCGGCGTGTCGCTGGCGCTGCTCGGTGCCGCGTTCGCTCTGCTGGCGTACTCCTGGCCGGTGCTGTCCGGCGCGGCGCAGTAACGCCGGTCCGGTCGGTCGGTCGGTCGGTCGGCGATACGGGAGAGGCGCGGGTGGCCCGGTCGGGCTGGCGCGCCTCTCGCGCGTCGCGCGCCCGGGCGGCCGGCTACCTGGCCGCGTCCGGGTGCCCGGGCATGTTGCTGCCGCCGCCACTGCCGCCGGACGACCCCCCGGCCATCCCGGACCCATCGTCCTCGCTGATCAGATCGCCGTCGGGGCGCGGCTGGCTGGGCGGGCGGACGCTGGACTCGATCTCGGTCTCGGTCAGCGGTGACCCGCTGGCGTCCTCGGCGGCCCCGCGTTCGATCGACGTGTCACCGTCCGTTGACTGCTGCGTCATGGCAGACCTCCCATGGGAGAGACTCGGCTGTGCTCGCCGTGGCGGCTACCCGTGGCCGGCGCCGCCAAACCCGGGCCGGACCCGGGCACGGGGCAGCCCGCCGGGGCTGGACACACCCGGGTCACAGTCGCGCCGCTGTGGTTCGACGCCGCCCCCGTCGGGTACCACGCAGCGGAACCGATGCATAGTGACGTGGGAAAGGTGCGGCCGTGAGTTGGATAGCTCAAGTGCGCGAACGGGCCCGGGTGCGGCTCGCGACGGCGCAGCAGCTCGGTGCGCCGCCGCCGTTCAACGCCGACGGGACGGTCGGCTCCGCCCCCGGTGAGGTGCTCGTCGTCGAGCCGCAGCCGACCATCGACGACGGCGTTCCCCGCGGCGTGCGGACCGCGGGCGCCTGGGCCTGGCGGTTGATCCTGTTCGTCGCCGCCGCGTACGTCCTGCTGCGGGTCATCAGTCTGCTGCGGGTCATCATCATTCCGATCGCGGTGGCGTTGCTGCTGGCCGCCCTCCTGGAGCCGGCCGCCGGGGCGCTGCGCCGGCGCGGGATGAAGCCGTCGCTCGCCGCGGGCCTGGTGCTCATCGGCGGGCTGGTGGCTGTCTTCGGTGGACTAGGACTGATCATCCAGACCTTCATCTCGCAGTTCGACGACCTGTCCGGGCAGGTGCGCGAGGGTGTCGACGAGGTGCAGACCTGGCTCGCCCGTGGACCGCTGGGGATCTCGCAGGCGCAGCTCAGCGAGAGCATCGAAACCATGCAACAGCGGCTCGAGGAGAACCAGGGCGCGTTGACGGCCGGTGCGTTGAGCACCGCGGTCACCGTCGGCGAGGTGGTGGCCGGGTTCTTCCTGGTGCTGTTCACCCTGTTCTTCTTCCTGCGTGACGGCGGCCAGATCTGGCGCTTCCTGTGCCGCCTGCTGCCCCAGCAGGCCCGGGTGCCGGTGGCCCGCTCCGGGCACTACTCCTGGCACACCCTGGTGTCGTACGTGCGCGCCACCGTGCTGGTCGCGTTCGTCGACGCCGTCGGCATCGGCATCGGGCTGGCCATCCTGGACCTTCCGCTGGTTCTGCCGTTGGCCGCGCTCGTGTTCCTCGGCGCGTTCATCCCGGTGGTCGGCGCCACGTTGTCCGGCACGGTCGCCATTCTGGTGGCGCTGGTCGCACAGGGCCCGGTCAGCGCCCTCATCGTGCTGGCGATCGTGATCGCGGTGCAGCAGCTGGAGGGCCACGTGCTGCAGCCGCTGATCATGGGCCGGGCGGTCGCCCTGCACCCGCTCGCCGTCATCCTGGCCATCGCGACCGGGGTCGTGGTGGCCGGCATCGTCGGTGGCCTGGTCGCCGTCCCGGTGCTCGCGGTGGCCAACA